>JAGRAY010000165.1 GCA_020434375.1 Bdellovibrionales bacterium
ATTTCAAACAAACCATGAAATTTTTTTCCAGATCTTCCTGAAACATGACTTCTTGACAATGAGGGCATTTTTTCCAAAGCCCTTCGGGAAAGCCCACTTTTTTTTCCGAAGAAGAAAATCTCGGAGGTTTAATTTTTTCGATCCAAGACATAAGCGATTAAAAATCCAATTTCATTCCCGCTTCCAATACGCGAACTCTTTGGTCATGTAAATCATCCAGCTCTTTGATAATTTCGTCTCGGTAGGGAGCCTTTAGGTGATAGGCATAAATAGCTATGTCGGATGAAATTATTTTTTTTATTTCTTGATGGAAAAGTGTTGGTGTTAAGTGGCCACTTTCGTGAGCGACATTGTCTAGGCGATTGGGGAACGAACATTCTAGTAAAATGGATGTTATTTTTGAACCACGATGATTGACCTCGTCCCAAACTTTTGTTGTGGGGCCCGTATCTCCCGAATATAAAACATCACCCGAAGGTGATGCAAAAAAGAGAGCCTCGCATCCTCCTGGATGATTGACGGACACAGATGTCACTGTAACAGATGCAATGGTGATGTTTTCGCCTGGGTTAAACTCTTTGAACACCATGACAGGATTACTTTCACTCGGAATTTTGGTAAAATCAGGCCATAGCATTCCATTAAAAAGGTGATCTTTTAGAACTTGAAGTGTGTTCGTTGATGCGTGAATTGTGACCGGATGCTTTCGAAGCGCAAAAACATTTTCTGCAAAAAACGCTAAATCCTTGGTGTGATCCAAGTGCGCATGACTCAAGAAGATATGCTTAATACGAAGCTGCTCCTCTAATGTTAAACGAGATGCACCTGAACCCATGTCGACCAGAATAGACTCACCAACCATAAAACTACAAGGATGAGATCGATCAAGTTCACTGCCAGAGCAACCCAAGACTCTAAATTTCATTTTTGGTCCTTATTACGCTTGGGGAACACGCTGAATATTTGCTCCTAATAATGCTAATTTTTTTTCCATTTTCTCATATCCTCGATCTAAATGATAGATTCTGTGCACTTTGGTGGTACCCTTTGCAACGAGCCCCGCCAAAACAAGTGATGCGCTTGCACGCAAATCTGTAGCCATCACCGGCGCACCAACTAAACTTGCATTTCCTTTAATGGTTGCCTTGGAGCCTTGTATGGTAATTTTGGCACCCAATCTCATCAATTCAGGCACGTGCATGAAGCGATTTTCAAAAATAGTTTCCATCATTTGACTCTCACCATTTGCAAGGCAAAGATACGTCATGAACTGAGCTTGCATATCTGTTGGAAAGCCTGGATGAGGTTGCGTCACAATATTGAGTGGACAAATCTCATTTGCACCTTTGACCAAGATATCATCTTGGCTTTGTAACTCGACATTTGCACCTGAATCTTTCAGAGCTCGAATCACAGCTTCTAAATACTGCGGGCATGTTTGGCGAATGAGCACTTCACCCTTGGTCATTGCCGCAGCAACCATGTAGGTTCCCGATTCTATGCGGTCAGGAATAAGTTTATGACTAAAGCCACTCAATGAAGTTTGGCCTTTCACTAAAATCGTAGGTGTTCCAAGACCTTCGATCTTTGCCCCCATGCTCTTTAGAAGTTCACCACAGAAAATAACCTCTGGTTCTTTCGCACAGTTTAAAAATCGACTTTCTCCGTCGGCAAGGCTCGCAGCCATCATGGAATTGATTGTTCCGGTGACAGTCACTTGTCCAAAGGTAAACTCTCCTCCTTTTAACTTCTTGGCTCTGGCTTCGACATAACCATCTTGAAGTGAGATCACAGCACCCATAGATTCCATCGCTTTAAGATGAAGATCTATTGGACGAACACCAATGGCACAACCTCCGGGAAGCGATATGCGTGCCATGCCATTACGCGCGAGCAGTGGTCCTAATAATAAGACCGACGCTCGCATCTTTCGAACAAAATCGTAAGGTGCTTCGACAGACCCTAAATTTTCAATTTGAATTTCATACGTAGAATCGAACGATTGTGATCGAGCCCCAAAATGTTCCAATATTTTTAACATGGTTGAAATGTCTTGTAGATCGGGGACATTTTGGAGAACGCATTTTTTAGAAGTAAGCAACGCTGTAGCTAAAGCTGGAAGCGCAGCATTTTTAGCTCCACTTATTTGAACTTCGCCTTCTAACCGACGACCACCTTTAATTTCTATATAGTCAAGTGCCATTTATAGTCTTCTTTCCAAAAATGGCTCTTGGAATTGAAGCCAAATCACGAAGCATGACAATATCTTTGAACGCATATTCCTCCATCAGCTTTTGCACTTTTGAAAACTGCCCATCACCAAATTCTAATGCCAAAATCCCATGAGAGCTAAGACTATCATAAGCTTGCTCAATTAACGAACGGATCAAATCAAGGCCTTGATCTCCTCCATCAAGCGCCAAATGAGGTTCAAATTGCTGAATATCGTCAGTGAGCTTTAAAATATCTTGTGACGGAATATAAGGTAGATTCGACACAATAACATCGAACTGGCTCTCAACAGAGTGCAACAAATCACTCTCAATGAATTCAATATCCACATGAAGTTTTGTTGCATTCATTTTTGCAACTTCAATCGCACCCAAACTAATATCGGTAGCGGTCACAAAAGCCTTTGGAAACATTTTTTTTAGACTAATAGCTATAGCCCCCGAGCCAGTTCCAATATCGCACACTCGCGGAAATTCATTTTGGAGTTTGTTTAACTGAGCTAGAACTTCGTCAACCAAAATCTCTGTTTCGGGCCTCGGAATAAGAACACGTTCATCAACGTAGTACGAATGCGAATAAAATTCCTTTTCGCGAATAATATAGGCAATGGGTTTACTTTTCTTTCTCTGATCTAAATACTTTATGAAACATTCAAATTGCTTTTCCGACACATCCTCCTGATGATGAGACACTAAATATAAAATCGGTTTTTGAATTGCGTGGGCCAACAATATTTCTGCAGATCGAGCAAAATCAGCAATACCGTGTTCTTTTAATAAATGCTTTGCGTCCCTCAGGAGCAAATCAATGGTCATTTTTTCTTAACTGATTTTTGAGGCGTCGATTGTATTTTCAACATCTCTGATTGAAAGTACGTTTGAAGCGCACTAATGACTTGGCCAATTTGACCCTGCATCACCAGATCTAGCTTGTGGAGCGTTAAACCAATTCGATGATCTGTAAGGCGATTTTGCGGAAAATTATAGGTTCTAATTCTTTCACTGCGATCACCTGTTCCTACCATAAGTTTCCTAGCCGATGAGATTTCTTTGCTTTGTTTTGCTTCTTCAGCTTCCAGCAATCTCGCACGTAACACTTTCATGGCTTTAGCTTTATTTTTATGTTGAGACTTTTCATCTTGGCAAATCACGACGATACCTGAAGGTTTATGCGTAATTCGTACTGCCGAGTCGGTGGTGTTAACACTTTGACCGCCTGGACCACCCGCTCGCATTACATCGACATCTAAATCTTTATCGTTAATTTTAACGTCCACGTCTTCGGCTTCTGGAAGAACAGCAACGGTTACAGCAGAGGTATGTATTCTGCCACTTCCTTCTGTTGTGGGAACACGTTGAACACGATGAACGCCTCCCTCGTATTTAAGTTGACTAAATACATTTTTACCTTCAATCAAAACCACCACTTCTTTGATTCCACCAAGGCCCGTTTCACTTTTAGAAAGCGTTTCGATTTTCCATCCTAACTCTTCGGCAAACCTTAAATATAGTCTGAGCAATTCAGCTGCAAAAAGAGAGGCTTCATCTCCACCTGTGCCCGCGCGAATTTCTAAAATAACGTTTTTTTCGTCATTAGGATCTTTTGGTAATAGC
>JAGRAY010000166.1 GCA_020434375.1 Bdellovibrionales bacterium
CCATTAGCGCTTCAGGTTCGATTTGTACCCAAGCAATTAATATCTCTGAAACATTTTCGGATCAAGCGTAACTAAAACATCTAAGTCTAGGAAAATGCTCCTTAAAAACAAGGGGGCATTTTCCTTTGTACTCTTGTTGGGCCTTCTGTTATAAAAGCTCAGCCAGCAAGATCAAAAGGGGCGTAGCTCAACTGGCAGAGCATCGGTCTCCAAAACCGAGGGTTGCAGGTTCAAGTCCTGTCGCCCCTGCCAACATAAACAGCATAAACAGGGACATAAACAGGGACGGAGGTCGAAACTCGGTCGAACGAGTATGAATTTCGAATGACTAGAATTCTATTCGGTTCTGAAACAATGTTTTATAGAGAGACTTAGTGGCACGAAATCTGCTTTCGTTTGAGTTGCATGCCACGTTACCCTCGAGCTTGGATTCTAGAAAATGGCCAAACGTTTCACAAAATGTGGCGTGGCCACAATCGTGAATGGAATTTGAATACACCAGATGAGAAGCGAGCCTATCTAAATTTTTTAGGCGAAGGGCAAATGCGTATTTGTAAACAATTTAATTCGCTTCATGCTCTTTGTCTGATGTCCAATCATGTCCACGAACTATATACGTTGGATGATCTTGCAACATTTTCTAATTTCATGCGCCAACATCACGGTAGGTATGGCCTCTTTTTTAATCGAAAGCACCAACGACAAGGCAAAGTTGCACAGGATCGTCCTAAAACGTGTGCAATTGAAAATGACTACCATGACATGATTGTGACGTTTTATATTCATGCCAATCCACTTCGCGCGAAGATTTGCGGTGACGCCAAGGACTACCTCTGGTCGTCGCATGCGTTATATGCCTTTGGTAAGAAAGCTTCTTGGATGAAAGGTATTCGTATTCAGTTCCCAAAATGGTATCTCCAACTGGGCAAGACCTGGAAAGAAAGACAAGCAAACTATAGAAAGGCTTTTGATGCCTACTTAAAAGAACATGGCTTGAGAAAAAAAGAATTATCGGCTCTTGGGGTGGGCTCTTACTCCTGGATTCTAAGAAGAAAACAAATGCTTCGGACTCTTTGGAAGCAAAAACGGCTAGCCAAAGTTTTGGGTCCACCTATATAGTAGTAGACTATTGTTCTTATATAACCTTTTCTGTTCAAATCACTTTCTGGTGATCTGCTAGAAATTTATAAAAATAATTGTGAACAGATTAAGATCTGTTGGAAAGCCTCAGAAACTTGAGTCGTTACCATCGTAAAATTGTCGTTTAAAGATATTGATGGGCATATTGCCACTGGCAAACACATTTTTTGGAAAAAAAATTGAAAACAAGTCGAAAAACTCTAAATGTATTGGCAAATACATTGACTTTCAGGATATTAACCTCCGTCCCCTAGTAGTCTCGACAAAAAACTGTGAAGATTGCTTTCAATTATCTGAGTTGCTTCTTCATGGGTTGCGCCGTTGTTTGGATTAAAAGCAATATTCACAGGGAACCAACGAGCCTCACAGGGAAAGTCATTGAGATTTTGACATTCATCGATGCTGACAATCCACGTTTTTGAGCCAAGAGGTTCATTTTTTGGGTTCAAGTAGATGCAGTATTTTTTGTATGTGTCTCGGCAATGTTGGGTTGCGGTTTGAAATCCATGATCTTTAATATAGGAAACACTGGCGAATACGGACTGATTTTTGAATGTTTCTCGGTACAAATTAGGCAAAGATGAAAACTGTAAGGTGTGATTTGAAGGTTTCCAGGTCAGAAGAACCCAAGGAATGTTTCTCTTTTTGATGTAAGACAAAGTGTCATAAAAACTGTTGATATTTTGGTTTAGATCTTGGTAGGCATCCACACAAGCTCGACTCTCACTAGAAGAAATAGCGCTGCCAAAGAGTGCATGTCGGAATGCTTTAACCTCTTGATCATTTGACTTTATCTCGACCGAGACAAAAATATTTTTAGTCTGGCAATTATATTTGTAGGGCTGGTCATTTCCCAAACGTTCAACAAAAGACTCTAAAGTGTCGAGTTTTTTTTGAACCTCTGCTTTTGAAATAATACTGATATTTTGGACATTAGTTATCCAGTTTTCCGTATTGGTTTCACCAGCTAAGGCCACTACATGGATCAAGGCTAATACATAAAAAATATATCTTTTTTTCATTTCCCCTCTTATGGTTTGAATCATAAGGTTTCGCTTATGTAAGTCAAGGTACATTTTATATTTGCGTGGTTTTATGCTAGTTAAACGTTATGAAAAACTTTGCAAATGAACCTCTGACAGATTTTACAAACTCTGCAAACAAGAAAGCGATGGAAACGGCACTTGAATTGGTGCGAAACTATTTTGGTAAGACTCACCCTTTGTGGATTGAGGGCTCAGAGAAAACTTCTGATCAGACGTTTGAGTCGACCAATCCATCTGAACCGAAAATGGTCATTGGTACATTTCAGAAGGCGACCAAAGTGCATGTCGATCAGGCTATTGAATCCGCAACTCGAGCTTTTAAAACCTGGAAAACTGTTTCACCTCAAGACCGAGCGGAGTATTTATTTAAGGCCGCAGATCTGATGAGAAAAAGAAAACATGAGTTTTCTGCTTGGATGGTCTACGAAGTTGGAAAATCTTGGATTGAGGCCGATGCCGATACCGCTGAAGCGATCGATTTTATGGAATTCTACGGCAGAGAAATGATTAGATTGTCTGAAGTTCATCCGTTGGTTCCCATTCAGGGCGAAAAGAATGAATTAGTCTATATACCGATCGGTGTAGGCGCCATTATTCCGCCTTGGAATTTTCCTCTCGCTATTTGCGTTGGCATGACTACCGCTGCCATGGTTACCGGAAATACGGTTGTTTTAAAGCCAGCCAGTGATTCTCCAGGTATTGCGAGTCATTTTGTGTCGTTATTACATGAAGTGGGTGTGCCAAAAGATATTGTTCAATTTGTAACTGGAGGTGGCGGAGATATTGGGGATCACCTGGTCTCGCATCCTAAAATTCGATTTATCTCTTTTACGGGCTCTAAAGATGTAGGCCTTCGTATTAATGAGATTGCGGCAAAACATCAGCCTGGCCAAAAGTGGATCAAGCGCGTTGTTGCTGAAATGGGTGGGAAAGATGCTATTTTAGTTGATGAAACGGCTCATGTTGAAGAGGCTGCATCTGGAATTGTTGCGTCAGCGTTTGGATTCCAAGGTCAAAAGTGTTCGGCTTGTTCAAGAGCTATTATTCATGAAAGCGTTTACGACAAGCTCATGGAACTTGTTCTTAAAAAAACGCGCGATATCAATTTGGGTAATCCAGTTGATGCAAATGTGTTTTTGGGCCCGGTGATCAATGAACGTGCGAGACAAAAAATCTTGGATTATATTCAAATTGGTAAACAAGAAGGCAAATTACTTTTGGGAGGGAATACTCTTGGGGAGCAAGGGTATTTTATTGAACCAACTATCATTGAAAATATTGGTCCCAAAAATCGAATTTTTCAGGAAGAAATATTTGGTCCTGTTTTGGCTGTGACTAAAGTCAAAGACTTTGAAGAGGGTCTAGAGGCGGTCAATGCTACTGAGTTTGGGTTGACAGGGGCACTATATTCTCAAGACAAAACACGAAGAGAACAAGCAAAACAGGATTTTCATGTGGGAAATTTCTATTTAAATAGAAAA
This sequence comes from Bdellovibrionales bacterium, assembly GCA_020434375.1. Lineage (GTDB taxonomy): Bacteria > Bdellovibrionota_G > JALEGL01 > JALEGL01 > JAGRAY01 > JAGRAY01. The sequence continues at coordinate 3,668 of JAGRAY010000166.1, forward strand.
TGCACAGGCGCTTTTGTTGGAGTGCATCCTTTTGGAGGTTTTAATATGTCGGGTACTGATTCCAAGGCTGGTGGACGTGATTACTTATTGCTTTTCATGCAGGCAAAACTGATTTCAGAAAAAATATAGTATTTTAAGTTTTAGTTGATACTGCTTAAATT
>JAGRAY010000167.1 GCA_020434375.1 Bdellovibrionales bacterium
TTAATGCCGGGGGGCCATGGTGGATCAATTGTGGTCACTACAAACTGACGCGACAAAAGCTGACCAGAGGAATCCGTATGTTCTTCATAAAAATACGCCAGCTCTCCGTCGTAGATTTTTCTCAAATTTGTAGGAGCTTCGGCTGCTTTTGATTTTTTGATATATCGATCAAATAGTGGGATCGCTATTGAGGCAAGTACTCCAATAATGGCCACCACCATCATGAGCTCTATAAGCGTAAACCCTTTACTTCTCTTCTCTGTCAAAGTGTACTTTCTTTCAAAAATGGTAGTATATCGCACGTGTAAAAAATCACCTCATCATTATTATATATGCATATGCTTTAGCTAAAAAAGGAATTTAAGGGAGAACCCATGAAACCGCAATTATTCGATCCAAATTCAGCAACCACCCAAAATGGATGTTTTTTGGGACTTGACTACAGCATTGAGGATGCCCAAATTATCATTGTTCAGGCCCCTTGGGACGTCACAACTTCTTACAGACCCGGAGCCGTATATGGCCCGGATGCTGTCATTGAAGCCTCTTACCAACTCGACATGACCTCCCCTATAAGGGAAAATTCGTGGGAACTTAAAATATCCACCCTTTCTTTAAATCAACAGTGGCTTCAAATGAGTAAGCGTCTTCGAAAAGACGCTGAAAAAGTGATTCAACATCTGCAAAACGGGAAATCGCCAGATGATACTGAAATATCGGAGGCCCTACAAATCGTTAATAAAGGCGGAAAAACTTTTAACAGTGCGCTATACCATGAAATCAAACCTCTTTTGAATATGGCGAATGTGAATGACAAGAAAATCATCACCTTAGGCGGCGATCACTCCATTAGTTTTTCTCCTATTAAAGCTCATCTAGAAAAATATCCGAATATGAGCGTGCTTCATATCGATGCTCATGCAGACCTTCGTAAAGCCTTTGAGGGATTCACACACTCACATGCATCGATCATGTACAATGTCATGGAACATTCCGATCTCAAAAAACTTGTGCAGATGGGTATTCGGGATGTATCGCCATCCGAAGTTGACTACATCGGGCAAAACCCAAAAATTGAAACGTTTTTTGATTGGAATCTCAAATATGATCTTTATTCAGGTAAACCATGGAAAGACATATGCCAAAAAATTATCGACGAGCTCACTGATGAAGTTTACATTAGTTTTGACATTGACGGCCTCAACCCTGCGCTTTGTCCTAGCACAGGAACCCCAGTGCCAGGCGGATTTGATCTCTCAGCGCTAAGTTTTCTATTCATGCTTATCAAAAAATCAGGGCGCACGTTCGTAGGCGGCGACCTGGTTGAGGTCGCGCCCTCAAGAGATGGCAACCCCTGGGACGGCAACGTTGGTGCAAGAGCCCTCTGGCTCATGTGCACTTGCCTCTAAATTAGGAATACGAGATCAATTTTAAAATAGGTTTCGTGTCACTAATTATTTTTGCTAATCTTCGCCCTGAGCTTTTGTGAAGCTCGGTTTTCCATCGAACTCTTGGAGTTTTTCTGTTTGGCACCATCGATACTTAGTCGCAATGTTTTTTAAAAGCAGGGCAATGCCTTCGTCTGTGACTTCATCTCCAGTGGCAGAAATAAACCGACATCGATGATGATCGATTAAATCTGTCATCGCTCCCGTAGCTGGGTAAACCTTTGTACCCCTATTGGAAATCATTTTTAGTTTCAAAGGTGTGTCTTTCGCCAAGCTTGTTAGTGTGTCGCCCACTAATTGTGGCACATCGGCAGACTCCAAGAAAACATCCACACCAACAACTTGTCGGGCCTTTGGCTGAACTGTTGCAATGGCTTCAATTTTTGCAGGCATCTTCAAAGGCTGTCGCACTCGCCCTTGTTGACCCTTAGGGGCCTTACCTAAGTGGGCGATCACGGTTTCTGTAAATGCAGATGTGCTAATTTGATTGGCATCACTCATCACATCTCGTGTGCGAACCGCGCCCTCTCCATAGGTATACAAAATTGAATTTTCAATGAGATCAGCTTCTTTAAACATTTTTAAATGTCGGAGCATCAAAACCCCAGAAAGAATCACCGCCGTTGGGTTGATATTGTCTTTTCCGGCATATTTGGGAGCCGAACCATGCACGGCCTCAAAAATAGCCACATCATTTCCCAAATTGGCAGATGGAGCAAAACCTAACCCCCCGACCAAAGCTGATGTTAAGTCGGATAAAATATCACCGTTCATATTGGTGGTCACAATCACTTCAAACTGCTCAGGTTTTTTAACCAATTGATGAGCACAATTATCCACGATAATATGATTTGATTCGATCTCTGGATATTCTTTAGCAATGGTTTCAAACGTGCTCTTCAATAGGCCTTCGGTGAGTTTCATAATATTGGCTTTGGTCGCACAGTGAACTTTTTTTCTTCCTTCGGATTTTGCAAATTCAAAGGCCAGTCGTACAATTTTTTCGCATCCTTTTTGTGAAATAAGCTTTAAACACTGAGCCACACTGGGTGTTTGCATATGCTCAATACCTGCGTAGAGGTCTTCTACATTTTCGCGAACCACAACAAGATCAAGATTGCGATCTGAATAGGGCGTTGGTACCCCAGAGAATTCTCGGATGGGTCGAATATTCCCAAACGTTTCAAACAATTTTCGAAGCGTGACATTGGCGCTTTTTTCGCCAAAGCCCACGGGAGTTTCTAGCGGGCCCTTTAGAACCACTCGCGTTTTTTTGATAGAGTTGAGCGTTGCTTCAGGAACGCCAGAAGGAATACCTTGTTTAAAGACGCTTGCGCCAGCATGGGCCTCTTCCCAATCAATGGGTGCACCAGTGGCCTCGATGATTTTTTTGGCCGACTGAATACATTCTGGACCTACGCCATCCCCCGGAATTAATGTGACTGGTATTCGACTCATACTGACCTCTCTCTCTTCTTTCAATTAAAACTGACCTCTGTTTAAGCCAAGACGGCCAAATTGACAACTTTATGGCGAATCAAGCTAAGGAACAACCTCACCATCAACGAGATTGATAATTCTAGACGTCATTTCGGCATAGTCTGTTTCGTGGGTCACTAAGACAACCGTTGTTTGTTGTTCTCGATTAATTTTTTTTAAAAGGTCCATGACAACAAGCCCATTAGCAGAGTCCAGGTTACCCGTGGGCTCATCAGCAAATAGATATTTTGGTTCCATAATAAGAGACCGTGCAATTGCAACGCGCTGTTGTTCTCCGCCTGAGAGTTGGCTCGGCAATCTATCGTTTTTATTCGTGAGGCCGAACTGGTTCATGAGTTCCTCTGCACGACTATACTTTTGGCGATGCAAATCGTGCTTTCTTGCTGGCAAAAGAATATTTTCGATCGCCGACAGCTCGGGTAGCAAGTAGTGAAATTGAAAAATAAATCCTATATGTGCATTTCGAAATTCATGAATATCTTTGGTGCTCATCGTATAAGGATTCACACCGTCAATTTTGACTTCGCCAGATGTGGGATCATCCAGCGTACTGAGAATGTATAAAAGTGTTGTCTTACCTGAACCCGACTTTCCAGAAATAGCCACAAATTCACCTGAATCAATATCAATATTTATATCCTTGAGGACTCGGTGAGGTGGTTCACCAAAGCTCTTATTCACATGATGAATCGATAACCCCACTACCCCTCCATTCGAATGATATCAATGGGCGTAAATTTACTAGCCGCCCTAGCTGGTAAAATGCTCGCCAATACTGACGAAAAAAAAGACAT
>JAGRAY010000168.1 GCA_020434375.1 Bdellovibrionales bacterium
AGCTTTAGCGGCTTCTGGAGCGGTTTGGGCAGGTGTTTCCTTGGGTTTTGGCGCAGTTAGTTTAATGAGTTTGTGCTCTGAAAGGATTTTAACTTTTTCTTCGCCTTGCAACCATTTTCCAGATTTTTTGTTTTTAACGGCATAACGGCCTGATCGTTTTTGAAAAATTTCAACCGCATCGAGTTTCTTTATTGATTTCATAACTTCCTTTGATATTTCTTTTTTAAAACCGGAAGGCATTATATGGATAAATCAAGATTCAGCAAGTGGTTTTTCCAGGGAGGCGCATGAAACCAGAGCACAAAAGTGAAATCATTGGCGGGTTAACCACGTTTTTAACCATGTCCTATATTGTGGTGGTCAATCCGTCTATTTTATCCAGCCCAGGATCAGGAATGAGCTTTTCAGGGGTCATGACCGCTACCGTGCTTTTATGCTTTAGTATGACACTTCTCATGGGTATCTATGCCAAGCTTCCTTATGCAGTGGCACCTGGTTTGGGCATCAACGCTTTTTTTACTTATACGATTGTTATCGGATACGGCGTGCCATGGCAGCAAGCTCTCGGCATCGTGTTTTGGGCAGGTGTGCTTTTTTTGATTACATCGATCACACCGATTCGTGTCAAGATTGTTCAGTCTATTCCCGTGGAACTAAGAACGGCTACCGCTGTTGGTATTGGGTTTTTTTTGGCATTTATTGGTCTTAAAAACGCAGGTCTCATCAAAGCAAACCCAGAAACTTTTGTTCAAATAGGAGCGATGAATGGAGAGGTTTTGTTAAGCCTCGTAGGTTTACTCATTTTGCTTTTTCTCTATTCACGTAAAAATCCCTTTGCTTTTATTGGTTCGATTTTCGCCATTACGATTTTAGGTATTTTATCTGAAAAAATTCGTTTACCGAGTCAATGGGTGTCGCTTCCCGATTTTAACTCGGTATTTTTTAAGCTTGATATCATAGGGGCTCTAAAGCTTAGTTTGCTGCCAGCGTTGTTCGCTATTTTTTTTACAGACCTTTTTGATTCGATTTCTACTTTTGTGGGGGTTTCCCAAGCGACCAAACTCGTTGACAGTCAAGGGGAACCTAAGAACCTTCGCGAAGGTTTAATTGTTGATGCCTTTGCAACTTTGTTCGCAGGCCTTTTTGGAACATCTTCCGGAACGGCTTATATAGAAAGCGCTTCTGGAATTGAAGCGGGAGGGCGAAAAGGATTATCGGCTGTTGTCACAGCTTTTCTCTTTTTACCCCTGTTGTTTATTTCGCCGATTGCGAGCGTAGTTCCGGCTTATGCTACGGCCCCAGTTCTTATTTTTGTGGGATATCTCATGTTTAAAATGATTCGTGAGATTCCATTTGATCAAATTGAAAAAGCCATTCCATGTTTTCTCACGATTATTCTAATCCCACTTACCTTTTCAATCACTCAAGGTATTCTCTGGGGCATTGTTTCTCATATCGTCATGCACTGGATTGTCGGAAAACAAAAAAAACTTCAACCCATGGTCTATTTGATTGGAGCGTGTTGCCTAGGTTTATTGTGGATTCAATAGGAAATCATGGGACACCCGACGCAATCGGATTTACTGTAAGAATGATCGTGCACCTGGCATCCTATTCATGGAGAAGCGCCAGAGCGCATCTTGGTATGAAATCATTTGAAATTCTCAATACGCAGGCGTTCTAGATTGTATGCCTGCTTGGAAGATATGGCGGAACTCGCTATCAAGATGTTAGAAAAGCATCAACGCACGTGGCGACCTTTAAGATCCAAAAAGTTTCCGAGGGATCTTCAAGAGCTTACAAGATTGTCACTTGTTCCACAAAAACTCGCCCCCAAACAAAAAACCAAAACAAGCTAATAAGATTGCGTCGGGTGTCCCGTGACTCCGTGACTCCTTAAAACCATTTGTTTTTAGTTTTCGCTGCTTGGGGCTTTCAGGGTACAAATTTGCTGATAAGGATGGGATCAGATTCTGGACGACTTTCGAAAGGAATTATCTTCCATAAGAGTACTGGAAAACTACCCTTTTCTAGCTAGCTGAGTTTTGTAGATTTCATATTCAGCTGATAATGTTCTTACTAAATGAGTTATTTCAGTAGGTTAGTTGCGAGTATGCCGTATCCAATTGCTTTTCTTATTTTTGGGATAAGTATTCTTTTTTCAAATGATGCTCGAGCATTGGTTAACGGTCGCCCGTTGGAACAAAATTCTGACTTGGTCCGTCTGAAGTTTCACAATGGCTTTGTTTGCACTGGCTTTTTTATAGATCGAGAATCAATCGTGACCGCAGGGCATTGCTTGAAAGGTCAAAAGCCGTCTTCCGTAGAGCTTTTACGAGCTGGAGAGACTAGATTAGTAGATGTGAAGGCCCTGGAGTTTCTAATCCATCCTTTGTATGTGGCAAAGAGAAAGTCTAAGCACGATCTTGGTGTAATTCACACAACACCATATGCAGAGTTTCAAGGAATTTATAAAATAGGTGTCGACGCGAAATTGTACAAAAGAAACATGCCTTGTGTTTTGCATGGGGCTGGAAAAGTTAATCTTAATCCCAAAAAATATGGGTTTAGCCAAGGTGAAAATAACTGCCGGTCCATATTTGATATGTGGTTATACTTTGGAGCTTCGAAAAATACAGATAATTTAGGAAAGAATGTGTCCACGGCCCCTAATGATTCTGGGGCGCCTATTTTAAATCGTGATGGAATAGTTATAGGTATTCAGACCAAGAGCAGTCTTTCTTGGACATTCAATACCGTTTTTCCTAGTTGGAGTGTGGGCGTTCGCCTAGATGAGTCAAGTAACTTTAGTCTGCTAAACTCAACGAAGAGTAAAACCTCAAGTTCAATCCAGGAATTTATATCAACGTTAGACAGAGAAAAAGTCGAATATTACTGGCAAAAGCCTGAAGGTGAAGGGGCCTTTCCAGTAATGATCTACGTTCATGGGCATCAGGAAGGTGAAAGAAAAGGGGGTAAATCTTATGTAGACTGTGGTGTTCTCGGTAACGATACAAAGAAAGGCTTTGTTTCTATTGCCATCTCTCTTCCAGGATATGGCCATTCAAGCGGCCCAGCAGATTTTAGTGGTCCCCGAAGCAAGAATGCTCTCATAAGTATGATCAAGCTTCTCAAGAAAAAACCGTATGTAAACTCAAAGAAAATATTTGTTCAGGGTATTAGTCGAGGAGCCATCGTAGCGGCCTTAGTTGCAATGAGAGAAGATTTAGGCGGGGCCATTCTAATATCTGGAGCATACAATCTTTCTAAGCTTTACGAAGACATAAGCACTGCCAAAAGTATTAAAAGTGCTATGCGTGAGGAAATGCGAATAGACGAGGAGAATTTAGTATTGCGTTCGGCAAGTCTTCAGAAAAAAGTTTCTCGAACTCCTTTTTTAGTTATTCATGGAGAAACTGATTCAAAAACACCTTTTGATCAAGCTGAAGAGTTTTATCGCAGAATGAAAAGTCAAGGTGCTGAAATTGAATTGAGAAAAATCAAATCGGGTCATAAGATTCCACTCAAGGAAAGATCTGAGACAATAGCTATATTTATTCGGAAGGTGCTTGCAGGTTCGGAACAGCAACGAAAATAAAAGCTTTTCGAGGAAGCCAACAGGTAGCCAAAAAGTAGCCAAGTTGGGTGATATAGTATTTTAAGTTTTAGTTGATACTGCTTAAATTTTGGAAGATTGACGTATGGCGACTTGGAGCGTAGCGAC
>JAGRAY010000169.1 GCA_020434375.1 Bdellovibrionales bacterium
CCCTAGATTTTTTCTAACTTTTGCCAAATCTGAAAATTTTTGCTCGAGATCTTGCCTGACAAGTAAAAGTGACTTTTTTCTGACTTCTCGTTCGTGATCGATTTCATTCTTGAGCTCTTGACTCTTTTCTTGATGAGATTCAATGGCTTCTTCGGCATCAGATTTTTGAAGTTTGGCTTCTTGTCTGGCCCTTTGAATAAGTTCCTTAGCATTTGCTTCTTCAATGAGCGATTTTCTTTCGCCTGGTTTTAACATCAAAAACTGAAGTTTAAGAGAAAGCCACTGAATCTCTTCGGCATTTCCGCTTCCATTGCTCTTAGCTTTAAGCAGTTCCTCCTGCGCTTTGCTCACTGCACTATCTGGTGGTCCCGATTCTTCAAGCCAGCTATTGAGTACCACTTGATATAGCACTTTTGTCCCCACCAACTCACGATTGAGAAACTGTTGCATGATTTCGCTTTTTTCTATTTGACTAAGCTGTGTCTTCTGGGCAACGATACTACTTTGAAAAAATAGAATGAATAGAAGTATAAAAAGCCTAATGAGTGTTGAGAAATGCATCTGTCACAACTTATAATACAGCTGCCGTTCTCCCAAGAAAATTAGACTTCCTAGGTGCAAAACTAATAGTTATGGCACAAACAGTTGTGCATTGGTAAGTTCTAGCCCTGTCAACAGCGGAGTAAGTATTCCTGTGACCACATTAAACTTATACAGCGTTGTGTTCTCAGGGGGCTGTCCATCTATTAAACCTATGAAAAGCACATCGACGCTATTGAGCGATCGCAAAGATAATACTTGAATATTGTTCAAAGCTTGGATTTGTTGACTTTGCTGCACTGCTAAATTCACGATAAAACTACGATAGGTCCAGTTATTTAATAGTGGATCCGACGTACGCCCTGAAACCATTAATTGATTTGAATTGAGTAAATCACTCGCAATCCACTCGAAATTAAATTGTGAGCTAATGGGAATCGTTTGAAAGGTCGGCATCAATCTAAGGAGTTGATGCTCAACATTAATAACTCCTAAACGCGCTGCAGGCTTAAATGAAAAAATAGCGCCACCAGCTTTAAAGCTGTGCTCAATGGAAAGCGTTGCTTCCGGTAAACCCGGAATAGGATTTGGCTTTAGATCAACACTAAAATTAGACTGGTTGATCAATGATCCCAAAAACCCTAATCGCATATGGTAGACGAGATTGGTATCCGTTGGGGGTCCTAAGATTGAAGATAAATCAGATACTATCATCATTTGATCGCTGGAAAACGAGTGAAAATCTTGAACGCGATGTATACTAGATGCCAAATCCACACGTGTTCCATCTTGACGTATTTCACAAAAAGAAGTGAAAGGTGTTTTGCAGTACGTATAAAAGCGATGATTACCGTTCTTAGCTAGCCTTTGTGAAATCTCGACATCTGATACTTGACTTAAATTATCATTGGCGGATCTGCGCATTAAATAATAAGTATTACCTCCAGTTTGTGAAACATTTGCCAACGTCGCATAGTAAATATCTCCACTATTGTCTGAGAAAACAAAGCTGCCTCTTTGACTCTCAACTTTAGGTGATTGTGACGCTCGATTGAGCCAATCAACAGGCTTGTCTACGCTATCGATACAACGTGAACCTGTAGGCAAAGAAAGTTCAACCAAACGGCATATGGAATTATCGAGATTAATAGCACGATCAAACACGACATAATATTTTCCATTTGAAAGACGATTGATATGCGTTACCGAAGGAGCATTCGTTCGACTAAAAGAACCCGGCAAAATGGCCGGGACAAGACCATCTGCAAGAGTGTACTTAAGAAGCGGAGAGTAATTTGTATCCACCTGAAATCTAACACGAGAACTTAATCCAATAGTCAACCCTTCGCTTCCGGCTAAAGTATTGGAAACAAAGCCAACGGCGTTTCGTGGATCGAACACTATAGGATTTAAGATTTCAGTGATATCGGTAGGGGTAGACACAACTTCTATATCAATGACATCGAGATCTTCGGTCTGATTGGTACAAGCTAAAGACACAAAAATAGGTATCCCTACTATGATTAACAAACGTATTAAATATTTAACCATGATCTTCCCCCACTGTTTTACTTAACGGAAACAACTGAACATTAAGTTGATAAACCCGCTCTGATTTTGTTTTTTTTTGAACCAATTTTGAAATAAGCGTACGCCGAAATGCCAAAATTTCAGATTTGACCATGTGCATGTCCTCTTGACTAAGACAAAACGTTAAACCACTTAGGTCTCGCTCTTCTCTGTTCGCTCTATCAATGGATTGTTCTGCTTTGCAAAGCATTTCCATGTGAAAATTTTTTATCGCGAGTGAGCGAAATTGTTCGCCTGAAGATATGACGGTATCGTTTAAAACAAGCTTTCCTTCTACATTTCTTGAAACAAGCTTTAGATACTGAAGAACCGAAAGAGCTTCTTCGGCTTGCTTGGGTGATATATTTGGAGAAAGATGCGAAGCAATCCACACCGGATCTTCTCTAAAACCTTTGAGCGTCATCATTTCACGAATCGCTGGGTAATACCATTTCGAGCAATAATCAAATTGAGCCTTTTCAAGGTAACGAAGTTCTTTAAACTTTCGACTCTTAGACATTTTTTCAAAGTGATGCAACTTTTCTTCACTACGGGTCGCCTGGTTAAAAAGAACGAGATCATGAAAGAAGTCTGACTCCTCACGATTCATATGAAGACCATTGGAAAATTTTACGATTCCTCTTGGTGACAGATTGCGCTTTCCATCTAATATCATGGTCATAAACGCAGGCGACAGATCGACCTTTTTAGCAAAAGATCGATAGGACAACATCCGGTTCTTCTGCTTTAACTCCAAAAACGAATCCTGAAGAAACACTCGGTAGTTATCATACGAATATATGCACGGCGTCATTTACAGATTTATACAATATTTGGAGCAAAGTACACAAGCAAAAACCCTACGTGCGTCATTACTAATGATAAGTAGCTATTATTACAATATAAACATAAAACCCTCAGCATCGTTTTAAGAAGAGTTGTTTACAATAGTTAACAAATGATCTGAATGCCGTCAGTGCTCAACGTTTTGGCTATGCTATTTTTATATCGAAAACACACTGATTTTGTAATTACGGCAACACACAACTTTATGATTAGATGAAAAGACTATGAGCTTGGATGTATCACAATGACCAGCGTGACCAGTTATGGAACTTTCGAACCATGCTAAGTAGCAGCTCGGGGGCGTGGGCACGCTTCCATGCACCTGCAGCAAACTTATTGGCTTCGCCCCAAGTGGGGTAAATATGAATAGTCGATAAAATTTTATTGAGACCCACTTTGTTCTTCATGGCACTGATCAATTCTGATATCTGTTCCCCCGCGTGTGCACCGACGATCGTTGCGCCCAAAATTTTGTCTTTCCTTGGAACGGTTAAAATCTTAACAAAGCCTTTTCGTTCGTCTTCAACAATCGCTCGATCCAAATCATCAAGATGATACTTTGTGACTTCAAAGGCGATGTTTCTTTTTGCCGCTGTCGTTTCGTTTAAGCCAACAGTCGCAACCTCAGGGTCTGTAAATGTGCACCAAGGTACAACACTATAATCAACTTTAAATTTTTTAATTCCACCAAAGAGCGCGTTGACACACGCATACCAAGCTTGATGAGCAGCCATATGCGTGAATTGATAGGGACCCACA
>JAGRAY010000016.1 GCA_020434375.1 Bdellovibrionales bacterium
TCAACCAGGGTGGATTTTTTATGTACCCTATTATGGGTGTCTCCATTGTGGGCTTAACCATTATAGCTGAAAGAGCCTATCATCTATTTATCGAACTCAGCATGAACATGACTCACTTTAGCCGCAGAATATATTCTGCTGTAGAAGCTGGTGATGTGAATGGTGCCATTCAAGAATGCCATAAGTATTTTTCTCATCCGTTGGCACAAGTCCTAAACGCGGCGCTTTTAAAAGCAAATCGCGGAGACAAAGAAATCGAACGTGCAATTCAAGGCAAATACTTACAGGTGGCACCCGTAGTTCAAAAAAGACTTGGATACTTATCGATGGCTGCCAATATCTCTACGCTCATGGGTCTTTTGGGTACCATCATTGGTCTTATTCAGTGCTTTCAGGGTGTGGCACTCGCAGATGCTGCCGCAAAACAAGAAGTTTTGTCAAAAGGTATCTCAGTTGCTATGTTCACTACTGCCGCTGGTCTAGTGGTAGCTATTCCATGTCTTATTGGATTTCATGTTTTAACAAACAGGCAAAATCGCATTCTCGACGTGATACAAGAATCGGCAACCGAACTCTTAAACTTAATTTCCGCTTCAAACCGTGACCTTCGGGCCGGTCCAAAGCGCGTTAGCAACAATCCGTTTAACTAAAAGGAGATCATGATGTTCGGGCAACAGATGTTTCAAAGCAGAGCTTCAGACAATGATGATGAAATCAATCTGACCCCTATGATGAACCTTTTTGTAGTACTCATTCCGTTTCTTCTCACCAGCACAGCCTTTGTCAAACTAAGTATTATTAATGCGGCAGTTCCTACCATTGCATCACCTTCAGACATGGACCCTTCCCAATCAAAGAAGGAACTCAACATCAGTATTCGAATCGAGAATAACGGCTTTTTTCTTAGTGGAAGTGGTGACAACCTCACCAATCAAGAGCTGGCTTCGGTGCGAAGAACCATTCGCGCAAAATCGCGGGGGGTCATGGATTATGCCAATCTTACCGCCACTCTGACTTCAATTAAGCGTCGATTCCCCAAAGGAAAAACAGCAATGATCTTTCCTGATGAATCGATCTCTTACGAAACCATCGTAGGAACGATGGATGCGGCTCGATGGGCTGTTTCTAAAACAGGAAGTAAAGATCGAAAATATCTCTATCCCAACGTCGTTGTGACAAGCCTTGCAAAGGTAGGTCAATAAACATGAGCATGGGATTTCCAAAAAGAAAAGAAGCCAAGAACACGATCATGCTTACATCTATGATGGACATGTTTACGATTATCCTTGTATTCCTTCTTTTCAATTTTTCTCCTGACGAACAAGACGCAGTCAATATTCCAAAAGACGTGAGCATTCCGTCTTCAAGCTCGGAAGAACTAATATCTGAGGCAGTTTCAGTAACCGTAAGTCAAACCTCAATCATGGTAGACAATAAAGTGGTCGCTAAAATAAGAAACGGCAAACACGTCCAGGCACGCCTAGAGGGTCAAAAAATTGTTCCACTATATAACGAGCTTCTTCGACATAAGCGCTTAAACAAATTCAAGTCACCTTCGAAGCAAAAGGGAAAATCTCAAGAAGAAGATAGCTCTACGGTCATTTTGCTCCAAGCCGACAAAAGAGTCCCTTTTGAGTTACTCGATAAGGTTCTGAAATCAGCAGGGATGGCAGGATTTCCCAAATCAAGATTTGTTGTTTTAAGGAGAGAATCGTGAAAAACAGACTAGGTTTAATTTTAGTTCTTATTTCTACATCGGCTTTTTCAAATTCACGCGCCAAAACTCGCGTCGACTTTAGTGATATGCAAATTCGAGGTCAAACCAAAAACGCAGATACGGTTTATATGTACGACCGAGGCCAACTCGACCAAAAAAGCCAAATTAAGGTTCGCGAAGATTATCGTAAAGAAATCATGGAGAAACCCCTTCTTTAAGGAACTAAAATGAGAGAATCTGGCGTCGCATATTTAGAAAACCAAGAAGCAATGAATATTAAGAATTTTTCATTCATTGTCTCATTAGAGTATGCCGATGGTCTTAAGAAAAACTTATCGTTCAACGCACAAACTGTTCGAATCGGACGAGCTGAAACCAATGATCTGATTCTCAATGACTCTTACGCTTCGAGAAAACATGCGGTTATTCACAATCTCGGAAACGGCGAATTTAAAATCAAAGCCTTCAATAGTCAAAATGGCATTTATTTGAACAATAGAAATCATGAAGCACTTATTCTAAAGCCTGGCGATCGATTTCAAATTGGAAAGACTTGGCTTAGCCTGGAGCTTCCATCTTCACTAAATACAGCTGCAAAATCATCCATACCATCAGATCCTTATGTACAAGCAGCCAATTCATCACACAATCCTGACCTAAGCACCATGCCGCTCGTACGTGATGAATTTGATGACGACGACGAAAACGACGAGGATGAGACACCTGCTTATTCCATGAGACAACTTTTACTCGATGGGCCTGTGAACGAAAAACTTACGGGACACTTAGTATGGGAAGTCGTGACTTACAGAGACGAACTTATTTTCGACAGTATGCCGCTTCAAGCTGGTCGAAAAACAAGACTTGGTGGCCCTGATGGGCCCATGGTTATGGTCGATGGCAACAATTACCTTAAGATCAAAAATAATCCGTCTCTACAAATATCTTTTAAACCTCAAAATCCAAAGTCTTTTACGTATGCTACTGAAAAATTAACTTTCGATGGTTGGGGCTGGGCTGATGCTCCAGCACAAAACTTTGCACTTGAACACCTAGGCGTATGCTATCGCATACGCAGACGACATTTACCCTCAATCGAAATTACTGACGAGATTCTTGAGTTGGAACCTCGTAGTACTTATGTGGCAGGTGGTCTAGCCTGGCTACATATTGCTGCCATCATGGTATTTAGCGTTTTGAATCCTCCCAACAGTGATCTGGACACCAAGATTAATCAGGAAGACCTCAATCGATTCGCTTCAATCGCTATCGAAGAATTTCAACCACAACCCAAACCCACGCCACCTCCTCCTGCACCAAAAATACAGCAGCCGATTGAAACAACGCCAACGCAACCAACAAAACCGACAAAAAATATTCAAAGACCCACCCAAACAGCACAAAAGAACTTCAAAGTTCGAACAAGAAACACGCAAACTGGGCCCACTCAAATTCCAGATGTCAGCCAGGTTGGAGCTTTGGGCAAACTCGGAGGCACAGGATTGTTTAGCCCCAAAGCTAGTTCATCGAGTCAGTTGGTGGCTGCAGTTTCCAACGTAACTGGCGTTCGCGCCCATGGTGGTGTTAAGACTTTTGCGGTCTCAGGTAATATTGGTGGCATGCCAGGACGAGAGGTTCGGTTTGCTAGAATTACAGATGTTGGCACGCGTGGAGGCACGCCCATGGGTGATGGCTTTGGCGCGGCCAGTGTCGGTGCAAAAACCAATCGAAAAGTAAAAGGCCTTGTGGTTGATATTAGCCCTCCACCGATCGAAGTCTCAGTGCAAGGTGGACTAACGCGCGCCGAAATTGCTGCGGTCGTTCAACAACACGTGTCTGAAATTAGATATTGCTACGAAAAAGGTCTTCTCGATGATCCGTCACTTAGCGGAAAAATCGCCGCCAAATGGACCATCTCACCGGCCGGCAGTGTATCCACTAGCGGTATTGCATCTTCTACCGTACGAAATAGCAATGTACACAGCTGCCTCGTAGGACAAATTCAAAGCTGGAATTTTCCCAAACCACGAAATGGAGGCGCCGTGCTAGTATCGTTCCCATTCGTTTTCAACAGTTCTAGTTTTTAGTTTGCAAGGGAATTACCAACCAAGCACCACCGTGCCATTAATGCTATGGAAGTATTCGGAAACTCCCGAAGCATCAACCTGATATTCGACACCAAACAAAGCCTTGGTATCAGTTGCACTTCGAGATCGATCAGGATTCGGATCAATGATGATACTAAACTTGGTATTCCAACGATCACGAATTCCCCAAATACCAAACCAACGTGGCATCATAGCCACAATAATCGGTACAGTGTCTAATTTCGAAGACAACCTTAATCCCGCGTCAAAACCACCTCTGGCAGTATTTTCGGTAAAATCACAAACAGGTCCCACAATGAAGTCCATCACCAAATCGCTGCGTCCAAAAATGCTAGCGGGATCTACCCTATCGTCGATAAAACGCACTACCATTGCAGAGTCAAGGGATGCAAAAACCAAATCCTGACTTAATGTTAGCATTCTTAAACCAGGCTCAAACCCNATAACACTATTTGGACTCAAAAAACTACCAATGCGAAAATCGAAGTTACCGAAACCCAAATGCCCTCCGGATTGAACGGCACCAATCGAGAGTGAAGCCTTTCCGCCAGGCAAGGTTCCAAATCCGTTATATGGGAAAATGGCTCTAGCAACTAAATCACCTAATATCGGCATTAAAAAAATCCCTGCAAACACACCGGCAATACTATCGTAGTTTTGATCAGGGATTTCTCCATTGAGAGAACCACAATAGCCACATGTTAACGAACAATTTATGATCACAAACAAAATAGCTAAAACTAAGCTTCTTCGTTTTTTCATTTTAAGATCTCCTAGTTTGCAATCGACAAATTTGCTCGAAAATCACCCAAGAGTGTATCTCCATTAATGAACGAGATCGAAAAATAGCCCGCAATCGGTGAGTTACTTTGATACGAAAACTCGGTAAACGTTAGTGTGGCTGTGTGCATGGCGGGAAAAGGCTGACGATCTTCTTCAAGGCCCGAACTTCCCTGAACCAAACGAAACCGGCTGAGCACACTGCTTTGAACCAAATCAATAGGAACATTCGCTTCAATAGAAAGCTGGCTATTGTCGATAAGAATTTTCGCTGCCTCTTCAAAGTCTGAAGACCCAGAGATAGGGGACACATAGGCGATGGAAATACCCTCACCACCAATGAGCTCAATTTGAACCGATTGAAAATCTAATGCATAGAGATCGCGAATACTCCCGCGAAGACTGTTCTCACTTTGCACGCAAGATAAAATGCTAAAAAGACACATCCAAAAAGATACATGACTGAGATGTTTCATTCTTTTCATTATACACGAGTGCCTAATAGAGCCCCAACTATGCAATTTTTTCATAGAACGAATGATCTAGAACGAGGCATTTAGAAACCCCGAGAAAGCGGCCTCATGCTTGTTAAATTACATAATAATAACAGATATTTAAAAGACACCTATCTTTTTTCCAAGGGCTTTGGTGGTACGGCTGTTGCATCTATATAAAGACATGTGGCGAAAAAAAATAGGCGTTCTTATTCAAACCATAGCAATATTAGCTCTTGCTGCTTGTTCTGTTGGCGCAGATTTGGAGTTCATACAAACTCAGTCGGATCGCATTTCAATTACAGGTGAAATTTGTTCACAGGATCCGTTTTCAATTACTTCTCCTGTTAATATTTCAATCGTCATTGATGTGAGTGGATCTATGGCAACAACAGATCCAAGTCTTTTCCGAGTGTCTGCAGCTCAACAGGTTGTAAATAAATACCTCCCTAAAGAAAACTATAAATTTCAAATTATAAAATTTAGCAATGCCGCAGAGAATCTTACTTCTGGTTTTACGCGCGACCCAACCATCATTAATTCTGCTATCGGAGCTCTTAGTCAGGCAGATGGCGGAACAAACTATCAAGATGCTTTTAACTCAACACGCTCTGGCATTGAACAAGAGATTATTGATCTTGAAGACAATCAGGGATCGGCTGCAACCGCTTATTTCCCAATTTTGTTTTTGAGCGATGGTGTACCAACACTACCTAGTGGAAATCCTCAAGGAAATGCAATCTCGGCTCTCAATCTCTTAATGGGTATTAAAAATATTTACACGATTGGCGATCTAAGACTCCACGCCGCTTTTTTAGGTGCCGCTAACAGTGCGGGATATATCTTTATGCAACAAGTTGCTGCAATAGGTTTGGGCATATTCCTTCATTTCCAAAATGCTTCTGATATTTCATTTTTGGATCAAGGCATTGACTTAGAGCCGCTTCATATCCCCTATTCTCTCGTGAACCTCTTTGTTTTAAATATGAACGCGATCAGCGGAAGTGTGGGTAACAGTGGCCCGACAATCTTACCCGATTCCGATATGGATGGCCTGCCCGATTATCGTGAACTTGAACTCGGAACGAATCCGCTAAACCCCGATACCGATGGTGATAACACGCGTGACGGCGTTGAAATTCTGCGACTCAGCAATCCTTTGGTGCAAGATTCCTTGTGCCCAGGTGGATCAAACGCGCAAGATCAAGACCTCGATGGTTTAACCGATTGCGAAGAAGCCAAACTTTTTACTGACGAGAAATATTTCGACACCGACGAAGACGGCATCCCCGATTTGCTTGAAGTGATTCGTGGAACTGACCCAACCATTCCAGATGTGTCGCTTGATCCAGATAGCGATGGACGACCCAACGTCGACGAAATCAAACGAAATCTCAATCCAAACTATAATGACAACAGCATTCTAGAAACCTACGGATATCAACACAGTCTTAACTTTGTCGGAATCAATGCCGATGGACTGTATTGTTATAATGCCGAGTATCACAATATTTCTTTGGTACCAACGTTGAGTCTCTCAGGTCAGAATGCATCCAATGAAATCTGGATCTACCTCATTCAACGACCCCTCGATGGTTCAACCGATAAGAATACCGTTGCCCTTGGTAAAATCATTGTCGATGTCACGGCTTTTTACCAAAACCTTGGTGACTTCAACAACGAAGTTCACTGGAGCCAGATTCCATTTGAGTATCTGACCCCTGTGACACCCTGACCAGTTTCGGAAAAAGTTGATATTTCTTAAAATACATCCTGAAGCACCAACTAGTTTTTATGAAGGCGCGCTACGATGTTTCGCGAAAGCGATCTTAGAGCTATGCGGGAACTTTGCGCTGTTATTTTATTCACTAAGCCTGGAATAATCACCGTTTTGCCCTTCATAAGACCGTCCACGCCAATGCGTGCGACATCTTTTGATTGCATTTGAAACCCAGGTATTTTGAATAAGAGTTTATCTGATACATGGGCTCTATTTCCAAAACCTGTGTGCGTTGGCCCGGGACAAAGCGCTGACACAGTCACCTCAGTGTCTTCAAGTTCTTTAGCTAAGCCCTCTGTAAAATGAAGCACATAAGCTTTGCTAGCGTAGTAAACAGACATATAGGGCCCAGCCTGAAACGCTGCAAGAGAAGCGACGTTCATGATCCGCCCATTTTTCTTTTGAATCATGAAAGGCACGAAGTATCTGCAAAGCATTGTCAGGGTATGTATATTGAGCGTGATCATTCCAGCAATCGTTGCATCATCCATTTCCGAAAACGATCCCAATTCTCCAAAACCTGCATTGTTAACAAGAATTTCCACGTGAAGATCCCGCCGACAAATTTCCTCGTAAAGCGCTTTGGCGCTATCCGGCAAACTAAGATCCATAGCGATAGAATGCGTCTGAACCTGAAACTGAGTGTTTATTTCCTTAGACACCGCCTCAAGAGCGCTTTTAGAACGCGCGACTAAGGCAAGATCGTGCCCTCTTCGCGCAAACTCAATGGCCATGTCTTTTCCAATACCATTTGACGCACCAGTGATGAGAACCAATGGATTCATATCAACGGCTAAGTATCTGAATTACTGAATAGATGCCACTATTTGTGTTTAGTCGTCAGTTTCTGGTTCCGGGTATTGAAATTCTAAAACCTGATCCTCATCAACGTTTAACTCTTGGTTGTCTTGTCTATAATAGTAATAAACTTTAATGGCTCCTCCCAAATAAACATTTCCCTCTGCTGTTTCACCTTTTTGAATTAACTTTCCGGGGTTCCAAATATCTTGATAGATTTTACCAATACGCGTTGCATCCTGACGACAACTGTCTCGCGTTTCCGTAAAATAGTAGAACCAATCATTTCTTGAATCCATTGGATTTATTGCAACACGTTTTGCATGAATGATGCACATTTGAACGTCAGCTTTTCGAACATCGATAAAGCGTTCCTCTTCAACAGATTTGTTGTTCATGAATTTCTCCAAATCACTGTCAGGCGTTTTTCGATCAATCGTATAGTGTTCAAGCATAACAAGTTGATTGTCCCATTCCTTATAACCAAAGTCGATTTGTAGAAAAAAAGGCGGATGAAGATTCATAGCTCTATCTAAACCCAAATTCAAACACGCCGTTCGATCCGCGACCTCTTCGCGCGTCCAATGCAGGTATTTCTTATTCACCTCGCTTACAGGCACCGACAAAAGAAGTGAGCTGTTCGAATCTGTCATAAACACTTCTTGAAGCTCGGAAATATTCAACCGTGTTATATCACTTTTGACTTTCGAGTTACCCGTAGGATTTGCGTCGTAGGTATAGTCAAAGAAATTGGAATTGATAGAACAAGGATCACCATGCGGATAGGTCACTCCAAAAGGACAACTTCCAGAGTAAGAACGTTTCGATTCCATTGTAAACGTATCGTCATTTTCGTTATTGGTGTTCTGATAAGAACGCGAAATTATGTTTTTATGAACCTGCAACTCGCAGACAAAGTCAGTCTGAGCTAAAACAACTGTCGATCGCCACAGCAGGCAAATTATTAAACCCGCCAAAGAACTCAAAACTTTTACTCGTCTTCTCTTCACCACAATATCCCCCCTTTTTACTTTAAGAAACCCAACCTATACGAAGTTCATATAAATTTTCAAGAACTTTTATGTGTCGCATCATTTTAATGCGATTTAAAGTAGTTATGGCGCCAAAATGGCTTGATTTCTTGGGACTAGACGAAAACTCTCAGGTGGTATACAAGCCGGGTCCTATGCTAGAAAATATGCCAGAAAATATAAAAGTCAAAATCGATTCGGTCTCGTCCGTTGAAAAAAAATTGTCTATTTCAGTGCCCGAAGATTATGTCCAGGCGGAGCTTGAAAAAGCCTATCGCGATGCAAACCAAAAGGCTAAAATTCCGGGGTTTCGCAAAGGCAAAGTGCCACGTTCCGTATTAGAAAAGCGCTTTGGTCCCTCTATTGAAGCCGAAGTCTTGCAAGACGTAATTCGAGGAACCGTAACAAAAGCCATGGAAGACCATAAACTCGATGCCATCTATGTTTCAGAGATTATGGAACCCAAACGCGTTAAAGGAGAAGGTTTTTCCTATATCGCCTCCATAGAAGTCAAACCTGAAATCGAACCTAAAGCATATACAGGCGTTAAAATTGAGGGCGAAAAATTAGTGATCGATGAAAATAAAGTCAACGAAGCCCTAAAGCATCTTTTAGAATCTCAAGCTGTATTAAAGCCCATTGAAAATGCCACCAAGGTATCCAAAGGTAACTTTGTCACCCTAAGTGTGAGTGATTTAACTACAAATCCACCAAAAGAAAGCAAAGACCAAATTTACGAGGTTGGATCTGAAAACGCGCGCAAAGAGATCGACCAAGCTTTGGCATCAATGAAAATCGGCGAAAGCCAAGCGGTCACTTTTGAAGACGAAAAATCCAAAAAGAAATACGACATTCAAATTTCGCTAAAAGCGATTAAAGAAAAAGTACTCCCTGAGCTCACCGACGAATTTGCCAAATCTGTGGGCCCATTTGAAACGCTCAAAGATCTTAAAGATCACCTTGAAAAAGAACTTAAAGTTGAGGCCGACGCAAAAATGCGCTCGGGCAATATTCGCAAAATCCTGGATTCCATTTTAGAAAAAAATCCTGTCGAACTCCCAAAAACGCTGGTTCATCATGAAGTCGAGCGTCTTTGCAAAGGCGTTGAACAGCGTATGAAAGAGGCTGGGATCGAAAAACTTCCAGAGGATTATTCACATGAAAAGATGCACACCCAACTTCAACCCGATGCCGAAAAAAATGTTCATGAGCAAATTGTTCTTGAGGCCATTGCGCGTAAAGAAGACATCACCGTTGAAAATGAAGAAATCATGAACCGACTCAAACAACAAGCTGAGGCTTCGAGAATTCCAATTTCCGAACTTAAGGCCTATTATGACAAGTCTGGTGGCATTGAGGATCTTGGCTTTCAACTTTTAGTGCAGAAAACCCTTGATTTCCTTCTGACCAAGGCTAACATTAAGTAAAGGGCCCATAGTTTTCTCAATTAAAACGAAGTGCAAACGAAAAGGACAAACACATGCCATTAGTTCCAATGGTCGTTGAACAAACCCACCGTGGTGAGCGCGCGTACGATATTTACAGCCGCCTATTAAAAGACCGAATCGTATTCCTGAGCTCCCCTGTTGATGACGATGTTGCCAATCTCATTGTCGCGCAGTTTCTATTTCTTGAATCTGAAGACCCTGAAAAAGAAATTAATTTTTATATCAATTCTCCTGGAGGCTCCGTTTATGCAGGTCTCGCGATCTACGATACCATGCAACATATTCGTTGCCCTGTTTCAACGTTTTGTATTGGTATGGCCGCGTCTATGGCAGCGGTTTTATTGACAGCAGGCGAGAAGGAAAAGCGATTTTCTCTACCTCACTCACGCATTCTGATTCACCAACCTTTGGGAGGATTTAGAGGCCAAGCCGCTGATATTGATATTCAGGCACGCGAGATCTTAAAAATTCGTGAAGAGCTCAATAATATTTTGCATATCCACACGGGCCAACCTATTGAAAAAATAGAGAAAGATACCGACCGCGACTATTATATGAACCCCGAGGCCGCAAAAGAGTACGGCATCATTGACTCAGTGGTCACCAAGCAAAAAGGTGCAGCAACTTCTTTGGGAAAAAAGTAGAATAGAGGTATAGGAGGGGCATGAATCGAAAAGACTCAGATAACACGAATAATAAAAGTTGCTCATTTTGTGGCAAGAGCCAAAAGGAAGTTAAAAAGCTCATTGCTGGTCCAACGGTTTATATTTGCGACGAATGCATTGAACTTTGCAACGAAATTATTTCTGAAGATACTGAGCGCGAGGAGAGTTACGCTCCTCAAATTAAAATTCCAAAACCCCATGAAATTAAGACAACGTTGGATGAGTATGTCATTGGTCAGGAACGCGCCAAAAAGGTTTTATCTGTCGCCGTATACAACCATTATAAACGTATCGATGCTCGATTGTCAGGCTCTGATGTGGAACTTCAAAAATCGAATATCTTACTTGTGGGGCCCACGGGTAGCGGAAAAACATTGTTGGCGCAAACTTTGGCAAAGATTTTGAATGTACCTTTCACGATTGTTGATGCAACAACGCTCACCGAAGCTGGATATGTAGGAGAAGATGTTGAGAGTATCATTTTGAGCCTTCTTCAAAATGCGGACTACGATGTTGAACGTGCTCAGCGAGGCATTGCTTATATCGATGAAATCGATAAAATTTCCAGAAAAGCGGAAAATCCTTCCATTACCAGAGACGTTTCAGGGGAAGGCGTTCAACAGGCCCTTTTAAAAATTATTGAAGGAACTGTGGCCAATGTGCCCCCCAAAGGTGGACGGAAACATCCTCAACAGGAGTTTTTACAAGTTGATACCACAAACATTTTATTTATATGTGGAGGAGCATTCGTAGGTCTTGAAAAAATTATTGAACAACGCCTGCATGAAAAACTAATTGGATTTGGTGCAAACATAAAATCACCTAAAACTAAAAAGGTTGGTGAACTTTTTGAAGACACTCAACCTGAAGACCTTCTTAAGTTCGGCTTAATCCCTGAATTTATCGGAAGAATTCCGGTCGTTGCAACGCTTCATGAATTAGACGAAAGAGCGTTGCTCGATATATTATCCAAACCAAAAAATGCCTTGGTGAAACAGTACCAAAAGCTATTTGACTTTGAAAAAGTTAAACTGAAATTCACGAAGGGTGCAATTGTTGCCATTGCCCGCGAAGCTATCAAGAGAAAGGCGGGCGCACGTGGGCTCCGCGCTATTATGGAAAATATCATGCTCGATATTATGTACGATGTGCCGACCAAAGATAATATTGAAGAAGTTATGATTTCGGAAGAAACTGTGACCCATGGTGAAAAGCCTATTATTGTCTATCGAAGAGAGGCAGAATCTGCCTAGACTTCAATATCGCTTTTGCTTTTCTATATTTCGATTTTTTAACCCCTTGCAATTTTGTCTTTCGGTCCTATGTTTAACCTTGAATCACATGAGTCAAAGGAGAACGAATGTTTAATGACAATGAGAATGAAAAACCGTCCAGTGCACCTTCCAAATCAGAAGAGGTAACGCCTATTCGAAGAAAAGTGCCAATGTTGCCTCTCCGAGACATTGTGGTTTTTCCCAACATGGTCGTTCCACTTTATGTTGGCCGCCAAAAATCGATTAATGCTCTTGAGTACTCTTTATCTACAAATAAAGATTTACTCCTGTGTGCACAAAAAAAGGCAAAAAATAACGAGCCTACTGCCGAAGATATTTATGAAATTGGCACACTCTCAACGCTTTACAATAATGTTCAAAAACTTCCTGATGGAACCATTAAATTGCTCGTCGAAGGAAAGCGCAGAGCAAGAATTATTTCTTACGAACCCCACGAAGATTTTTTCATGGTTGAAATTGAAGATCTTCCAACAACTCAGGGTGTTTCGATAGAGAACGAGGCGCTCATGCGTGCCGTTCATACGACTTTTGAAGCCTACGTCAAACTCAACAAACAAATTCCACCCGAAATGCTGATGTCTGTAGCTGCTATTGATGATGCTTCAAGACTAGCCGACACCATCGCAGCTCATATGAAACTTAAACTCAGTGAAAAACAAGAAATTCTTGAAACCACTGACGCTTCCGAGCGCCTAGAAAAACTGAATCTCATTATGCAAAATGAGATTGAAATTTTGCAAGTTGAGAAAAGAATTCAATCACGTGTCAAAAAACAGATGGAAAAAACTCAGAAAGAGTACTACCTCAATGAACGCATGCAGGCCATTCAAAAAGAACTTGGCGAAAAAGACGAGTTCAAGAATGAAATGCAAGAAGTCGAAGAAAAAATAAAGGCTAAAAAGATGTCAAAAGAGGCATCTCAAAAAGTGAATAAAGAGTTTAAAAAGCTGAAAATGATGTCTCCGATGTCTGCAGAGGCAACGGTGGTTCGTAACTACATCGATTGGATCATTTCACTGCCGTGGTATGATTTCACGCAAGACAAGCTCGATATTGACATGGCCGAAGCAAGCCTTGATAAAGATCACTACGGCCTTGAAAAAGTTAAGAAAAGAATATTAGAGTATCTTGCCGTTCAAAAACTAGTTGAAAAACTCAAAGGCCCAATTCTTTGCTTTGTGGGGCCTCCAGGAGTGGGCAAAACTTCGTTGGCTCGTTCGATTGCAACAGCGACAGGCAGAAAATTCATTCGCATGTCTGTGGGTGGTGTGCGTGATGAGGCTGAAATTCGTGGACACCGAAGAACTTATATTGGCGCGCTTCCAGGAAAGATCATTCAATCCCTTAAAAAAGCTGGAAGTTCAAACCCAGTTTTCTTAATTGACGAAATCGACAAAATGTCGATGGATTTTCGGGGAGACCCTTCTTCTGCATTGCTCGAAGTTTTGGATCCTGAGCAAAACAACTCTTTCAACGATCATTACCTAGATCTGGATTATGATCTTTCTAGAGTCATGTTTGTGGCAACAGCAAATTCTCTGCATACGATTCCATCGCCTCTGCTCGATCGCATGGAGGTCATCAAGCTTACGGGGTATACAGAAGAGGAAAAACTCGCGATTGCTAAGCGCTATCTTATTTCCAAACAAATCGAGGCCAACGGCTTAAAATCAACTCAGATAAATTTTTCTGAGAATGGACTTAAGATGATTATTCGACGATATACCAAAGAAGCTGGCGTGCGAAGTCTTGAGCGCGAGATCTCATCGATATGTCGACAAGTTGCAAAAGAAGTTGTCAAAGAAGGACAGCAGCATCGTGTACACGTGAATTCATCTCTTATTCCAAAATTTCTTGGCATACCCAAGTTTAGATTTGGGGTTGCTCATGAGCAAGATACTATCGGACTTACGACAGGTTTGGCTTGGACCGAACTTGGAGGAGACTTATTGGCCATTGAAGTGGGCATTATGCCAGGAAAAGGAAAGCTTACAATGACAGGAAAGCTTGGTGACGTTATGCAAGAGTCCGCACAAGCGGCCATGTCTTATATTCGATCTCATGCCAAAACATTTGGTTTAACCGATGATTTTAATCAAAAAATCGATGTTCATATTCACGTTCCAGAAGGAGGAATTCCAAAAGATGGTCCATCTGCCGGAGTGACAATGGCAACTTCGCTAGCATCTGCGCTACTAAAAATTCCTGTTCGAAGCGACGTTGCGATGACAGGTGAAATCACCATTCGAGGGAGGGTGTTGCCCATAGGCGGTCTCAAAGAAAAAATTATGGCAGCCCATCGAGGCAATATTAAAACTGTGATCATACCAAAAGAGAACGAAAAGGATCTCAATGAGATTCCTCAAACGATCTTAAAAGACATGAAGATTGTTTCAGTCGAACACGCCGATGAGGTTTTGCGACTGGCACTGGTGCTCGAAAAACCCGAAGAATTTTTAAAGAATCCGACTGATGTGACGCTCTCTATTTTTGAGGCCACTCAGGATAAAATATCAAAACAAAATCCTCTAATAAACTAGCCTAGAATATGATGAGTGCCTATGACCTTCGCTGTGTCATAGGCACTCATGTAAATCTTGCGTACACAGACCCGGCACGTTGCATTTGATCAACATAATATTCATTTAAATTCAATAGGTTACATGAACAAAACCTACTCCTCTTGAAGGCATGATTATTGCTGTACATAGAAGTCTGATGTTAAAATTTTTAATCCTAAAATGAGATGAGGAAATTAAGATGAAAAATATATGGATATTAATCGGCATCTTTATCGGGGCTATTTTGAACTCCAGCTGCAGCTCAGAGTCTGCAAATGGTCTTTATTCATGTGACAATATAAGTCAAGTATCAGCACTTCAAAATCCGTCTGGCGACTGTACAACAACGCAAAGCGGCTTGTGGACACGACACGATATTATTATTCATGGAGAAGAGACTAGCTATTTTAAAACTTGCTCTCTTGAAACCGCCGAAATCCCTCAATCAGAGTATGATATCCCTTTTTCAGAATTTCCAGATCAATTAACCCAACAGGGTCTCAGCATTGATTCAATGATCAGTTACCAAAAAAACACGAGGTGCATTAGCGGATCAGTAAATTACTCAGGAAATAATTTTGTAGGTCAACGGTCAATCGTTTACTATAGAAATATCGCATTCACACAAGAACCAGTGCCATCACAACCAGCCGATTCAACTTTAAGGAACTAATATCTTCTAGTTATTATTTTTCGCCACCTATGGTGGGCGGTGAGGGATTCCCTCCAGGTCTCGCGCGCTTGCGCGCTCGCCTTCCGGCCCGCTCTCGGCAGCCGCCCTAAAGGGCCCCCGGCTGCCTCCGACCGTTCGATTCCCTCTTCTGGAATTCACGCTCGCCAGCTCGCGTTCAATTATTATTTTTTGCCCACCTATGGTGGGCGGTGAGGGATTCGAACCCCCGACCCTCTGCGTGTAAAGCAGACGCTCTCCCGCTGAGCTAACCGCCCTGATCGAATTTATACAGGTGCAGCCTGTATATCTTTTACACAAAATCCTGTAAACTTCTTTTGATTACATGATCAATTGTAGAAGTTCTCTTTTATTGCTTTTGTTCAGTTCTTGTTGTCTTTCGTCGACCCTTTCAATCAATGAAATCAAACGACTTGACAAGGGTGAAGTCATTACAACGCTTGAAAAAATTCCTGGAACCAAATACGACAAAGCCACAAGTATCGGCACTGTTGATGCATCACCTCAAAAAGTATACGATATTTTGATCGACTTTGAGAGCTATGAAAGCTTTATTCCTAAGGTAAAAGAAAGTTCTGTCTTAAAAAAAGAAGATCAAGTTGTTTATTATAAAAGTCATGTGAATATGCCTTGGCCTATTTCAGATATCTTCTATAACTGTAAGGCTACTTTGCATCCTGAAAATTATTCCATTGATTTTGAGCTCGTTCCTGGAACAGGAATAGGCGTGAAGAGTTTTGAAGGAAGTTGGCATTTTGAAGCATACAAATCAAACCCGAAGATCACGCTCGCACGCTATATTCTTCACTATGAACCTGAAACAAATTATCCTGCATGGGCTGTACGAATAGGTTCAAAAGCAACCATCGGAAAAAACATTATTGCCGTTAGACAAAGGGTTAAGGAACTTGAAAACTTGGCTTCAAAATAAATATTTTTACTTGCCTTTGATTTTTGCTATCTGCTTCGCCTTTTTTGGACGATCTTTACATTATGAGTTTACTGATTGGGACGATCCTTGGATTATTACTCAAAACCCTATTGTTACCCAATTTTCAATGGATTCTATAAAATCCATCTGGTTTGATTTTTCTTCAGATGTTCGAGGCACTCTTGGAAAAGAATATCTCCCTATTCGAGACATGAGTTTCATGTTTGATTACGCCCTGTTTAATGAAAACCCCAAATGGTATCACGTTGAAAATGTTCTTTTATATAGCATAGACTGCGCACTGCTTTTTATTTTTTTGTGCACTTTTTTTACAAAACCTCCCTTTGCATTTGCAGCTACATTATTTTTTATTTTTCATCCTAGCCACGTAGAGTCCGTGGCATGGATTTCAGAGAGAAAAAGTCTTCTGTCTTTTGCATTTTTATTTTTGGGATTGATTTTAGCCCTAAAAAATCTCTCCAAAAAAACAAAGTACTCCTTGGGATTGGGTTTCGCATTAATATGCTTTTCGTTAGCGATATTTTCTAAATCAACTGCTATTATCTATGGTCCTCTCTTGTTATTGTTAATCACCTTGAAAACATCTCACTTATTTTCTGCAAAGAAAACTAAGATTTTTTTAGGAATTGTCTTCTTTCAAACATGCGCGCATTTGGCTTTAGCCATTGGAGTTGGAAAACAAATAGGAATGATCAAAACATGGATGGGCAATTCAATTCAATCACACTTCCTAACGGTGCCCTATTTATACGCTAAATACCTCATGGATACTTTTTTTCCTTTAAAAATTAAACCGCTTGTTGAGATTTCACCTGTGAAATCATGGATGAGTGTGTATTTTATCGCTCCTTATTTGTTATTAGTTATTGCACTGGTCATTTGCGCCTACTACAAGAAGAAACGAAATGTATGGTCTTTTTCGCTTCTATGGTTTTGGATTCTCCTATTGCCCGTTCTACAAATTGTTCCCATCCCTAATCGATATGCCCTGCGGTATTTGTTTTTACCTTCGACAATGCTTTGCTTTGTAGTTTTGGGCTTAATCCAGACCAGTTCCTTAAAAAAATACAAAATTGCGGTTGTAATTGGGTTAACTGTTTACCTAGGATTTTTTATTACCCAATCGTCTCTTGCGCTTCCCATGTGGAAAAACTGTGAAACTCTGTGGGAAAAGGCAAACGTATATCCTGATCATCAAAAGCGCGTAATGACGAGTCTATTTAAGTGTTATAAAAACACAGGTCGTCATGAGAAGGCAAAAATACTTGGGCATGATCTATTGGTTAAGTTTCCGCGAACGCCTGAAATCCTGACAGATCTTGGATCGATTGCTCTTTTGGAAGGTCAATTTGATACCGCGAGAACGTATTTTTTGGCAGCCTATCATGTTCATCACAATCAAAACGAATACGAAAACAATATGGCTATAAGCTTTTTACGACAAGGTCATGTCAAAAAAGCTAGATTCTATTTAATCAAAATATTAAAACGTGACCCCACTTATGCGCCAGCTAAGAAAAACTTAGACGCCATCCAATCCACACCAAAAAAGCCAACAAGAAAGAAAAGAAAATTTTCAAAGCAGCGGAAGAATGCTAAACATTGAGCCATGTCTTCGCTACCTATTGTAAGATTGGGGCATCCATCACTAAGGATGAAGTCAAAACCAGTTTCAAAAGATGAGCTTCAGCGAAACTATGTTCAAAGGTTTCTTGATGACCTTGTAGATACGTGCATTGCGGCCAATGGTGCTGGCATTGCTGCACCGCAAGTGGGCATAAATCGCCAGATCATCATCGTGAATCTTGAAAAGCCAAACTCAAGATATCCTGACCGTGAGGGTTATCCTACCACCATTGCCATTAATCCAGTGGTAAAGCATATGTCAAAAAATTTGAGTAGCGACTGGGAGGGCGATCTTTCGTTTGGCCTCCGTGGGCTAGTACCCCGGCCAGAGTCATGCGAAATCCACTTCTGGGATCGCCAGGGTCGAGACCGTAAAATTAAGCTGAGTGGCTTTGTAGCGCGAGTTTTCCAACATGAAATCGATCACCTTCACGGTATTTTGCTCATCGACCGCGTCAAACACAAGGAAACAATTTGTGAGGTGAGCGAATGGCAGAAGTATTGGGGGGACCGGAAGTCTCTACCAGAGCCCATCGGAGACCCCTATAAATTCCCAGAAGAACTTTGACAGAGGAACTGTGAGGAACTTTGACCAAATCTTAATAGACTGCTACAAGGGCCGTTCAGCTGCAGCGGGATGGTAGTTCAGCTGGTTAGAACGCCGGCCTGTCACGTCGGAGGTCGCGGGTTCGAGTCCCGTCCATCCCGCCATTTGACTCTTAGAACGAGTTCTCGCATTCAACCAAATGCACTATTTCTTAATCTTCCTCTTAGCTAAGCTCAAAAAGCTGCTCAACTCATCCTCAGAACGAAAGCTTCTTTTGGGGATCACCGAGTACATTTTCTCCCCATATACCAACTGCACTAGGGCCTCATCCTCAATCAAATCGCTGTAAAAATCCCACTTCAGTTTGGAGTCTGAGGACGCTTCCTCTTGTCAAATAACTTTGCAGTGTATTATAAAGGCGAAAGTTCGATGAGCAATCTTAAAACAAACAGAACCACGGGCAAAAGACTTCCCAG
>JAGRAY010000170.1 GCA_020434375.1 Bdellovibrionales bacterium
GCTTTTTAGCCGGAGCCCAGTAAGAGTGATAGCTCATTGGGTGTAACGTGGACTCATCGAGTTGATCAGGTCTGGCTTTTATTTCCTGAACGCAGACTATCTCGGGGGCGGTGGTTTCCATCCACGATTCAAAACCCTTTTTGGAGACAGCCCGAATGCCGTTGACGTTCCAAGAGGCGATTTTCATGAGTTATGAAGTAGCTTATGGTAACGTCTTCTGTCAAATAGAGAGCATATCGAAGATGAAAATAGCTTTGGCCCAAATAAATACGTCAATGGGAGCGATTGACTCCAATATGAACAAGATTCAAGACTATCTTGAACAAGCTGACCGATTAGGCGCGGATCTTACCGTGTTTCCAGAACTGGCTCTCGTGGGATATCCCCCTAAAGATCATGTATTGGCCGAAGGATTTGTGGATCAAAATCTTTTTGCACTTGAAACATTGGTCAAAAATCATAAAAACAAGCGTTTTATTGTTGGCTACATTGAAAAAAATACCGATTCGTTTGGAAAAGGTATGTTCAATGCTGCAGCTTATGTCAATGCAGGTCAAATTGAACAAATTTGTCGAAAGATACTTCTTCCAAATTATGACGTGTTCGATGAGACTCGATATTTTGATTCGGGAAAAGAGGCATGTTCTCTCAAAATTATAGATCATCATGTGGGTCTTTCCATTTGTGAAGATATGTGGTCTTCTGAAAAAATAGAGCGGCGTTTCTTATACGAAACTAATCCTCTGAATCAAATAGCCCAGATGGAGGCTCATAGGTTGGATTTAATGGTTAATATTTCCGGATCACCCTATGTACTGGGCAAAGAAGAGGTTCGACATGAGTTGGTTAAAAGACTTGTTCAAGCCTATAAAACTCCTTTTGCCTTTGTGAATTTGGTTGGTGGCAATGATGAACTTTTGTTTGATGGCGGAAGTTTTGTCATGAACAAAGAAGGTCACATGACAACAAGAGCTTCTGTGTTTAAAGAAGATTTGGTACTCGCAGAAGTACCGTCGCCCGCCAAATCTCAGATTGCATGGCCAACGGACTCCAGAGACTGGCAAGCTCGGGCATTGACCATGGGCCTTAAAGATTACGTCATGAAATGTGGTTTTAATAAAGTGGTGCTTGGCTTGTCTGGCGGCATAGACTCGGCACTAACTCTTTTGCTTGCTGTAGATGCTCTTGGTAAAAACAATGTCTTCGCTGTGCTCATGCCATCACCCTATACAAGCGACGCGAGTATTCGCGACGCAAAACAAATGGCCAAAGTTCTCGGTGTTCAAACTTTTACAATACCCATTTCTCATTGCATGAGTGCCTATGATCAAGTGCTCAAAGATGCTTTTAAAGGGAAGCCACCAGATGTTACTGAAGAAAATCTTCAAGCAAGAATCCGCGGCAATATTTTAATGGCCTTGTCGAATAAATTTGGGATGTTGGTGTTAACCACAGGAAATAAATCGGAGCTAGCAGTTGGATATTGCACACAATACGGCGATATGGTTGGAGCGCTGGCAGTGATATCTGATCTTTACAAAAATGAAGTTTATGCCCTAGCAAAATATTTGAACCAAAAATATCGTGCCATTCCCGCCCATGTTTTTAATCGGCCCCCATCGGCGGAGCTTAGGCCTGACCAAACAGATCAAGATAGTTTGCCTCCCTATGATTTATTAGATGACATTTTAAAACTGTATTTAGAGAAAAACACTAGCGTAGAAGAAATGATCCGAATGGGTTTTGATGAATCCACGGTATTGAAAGTCATTGGGCTTGTTAAAATCAGTGAGTTTAAGCGTCGGCAAGCCGCGCCGGGATTAAAGATTTCACCGAAGGCTTTTGGCGCGGGAAGAAGAATGCCCATTGCGAGAGAGCCCATATGAAAATCAAAAGTGTGGCATTGGTTTACAAAAAAAGTTCATACGAGCTTTATGCAAAAGTTAGAAAAGATCATCACTTTTTAAATCTTATTGAGCGTGCCCACCCGATTATTGGTCGATTTGTTCCAAGCCATGATGCTCACGAGGCGTCCGTCAACGAAGTTCGGTCTATTTTAAAAAAAATGAATATTCGAGTCAAAAATGTCTATCGGGCCAAGAGTTTTTCTGAAAAAGGATTGGATTTAGTGATTACCGTAGGAGGCGATGGAACGTTCTTAGATGCTTCTCATTCCGTATCGTCAGTGCCTATTTTAGGAGTTAATTCAAATCCAGATGATAGTGTCGGAATGTTTTGTGGCGTAACAAGTCAAACTTTAGAATCATACCTTCACCTCATGATAGAAGATCGCGTATCCCCTACAAAAATGACTCGACTAAAAATTCAAACGGATTCTCGTCAAATTCAAACGCCAGTGCTAAATGACATTTTAATTACAAATTCAACACCAGCCGCTACTTCCAGAATTGAAATTGTTTCAGGCCAAGTGCGCGAGGAAATTAAATGCTCCGGCATCTGGATTTCACCTGCTGCAGGTTCTACGGCAGGTATTCGTAGCGCAGGAGGGAAAATTCTGCCCATTGAGTCAAAGCGTTTTCAGTTTTTGGTTCGGGAGCCTTATCTTTTGCCGGGTCATAAAAGTAAATTGATTTCTAAAATTCTCAAACCTCAAGAAACGCTTACTGTGTATTCCAAAATGCGAACCGGAGGTATTTATCTTGATGGATCTCATCGATCTCATCGATTTCCCTTGGGAGAAAAGGCGATGATCTCTACAAAAGCACCAATTCTTGTGGTTTATGGATTTAATAAAAGAAGGCGTGCACTTTTTAAATGAAACCAACCCCGCAGTGGACAAAAGCAATTATTTTACGATCTACAGACTATGGTGAAAGTGATCGTATTTTTGGGCTACTAACGCGAGAATTTGGAAAAGTATCAGTGTTTGCACGTGGAGCTCGAAATAGCAAAAAGCGATTTTCGGGCGTTGACCTGTTTGTGACATTTAGGGCGATTTTAACGCCACCTAAGAATTCGGCGAGTCAATTTTATGTTCTTAATTCAATTGAGAATCTCAATCTTCAAATAGATATTCGCCGAGATATTCAAAAGTTTTGTCAGTTGAGTTATATGGCCGAATGCACTTGGATGTTTCTTGGAGATCATGACCCTCACGGCGCTTATTTCGATTGGCTGGAATTAAAAATGGAAACTCTGCGTTCGCAGCCATTAAAAGTATCTGATCAAGTGAGATTAGACTTAGAAATGCTCAAGTGGTTTGGTTACTTTCCGTCTTTTACGAAATGCTACGAATGCGGTAAACATATTCAGGAAGAAAATGTTTTTTTTGAGTTTTCTAAAGGTGGCATCTTGTGTCGACACTGTCAGAGACCTTCTAGTGGACGTTGGTTGTATTCAAAAAGTTTTCATGAGAATGCATTAGCTGACCTTCGAGAACCAATCAATGCCTTTGTACAGTATACCTTAGGAAGAACACCTAAGAGTCAAATCATTAGAGAGGAACTTATTCATGTCGGTTGAACATTCTTTATTTCGAAAACTTGTGTTGATTATGGAAACCTTACGTGGAAAAAACGGGTGCCCCTGGGATAAAGAACAAACTCATGAAAGTATTCGTCCGTATTGTATCGAAGAAGCTTATG
>JAGRAY010000171.1 GCA_020434375.1 Bdellovibrionales bacterium
GACTTGGAGCGTAGCGACGGAGCCAGTAGGCAACTTCCAAAATTTACTTTGGTGTTTCAACTTATATTTAATTTACTGTAACAAGTTCCGTCCAACCTTCACTCGCTGAGTAATATGCGCCATGCCTTCTCACAAGCAAACGAGCCCGGGGCTTCCGGGTCCACGTCACCGATTGTAAAGACAATCGGCACATGGCCCCGATCCCCTATATCAACCTAGGTGTTAGCTTCGTTCAGACACTTTTCTGCAAAATCTACGAGCTCATCATGTTTGGCTTTGGCGTCTTGAAAACCTAAGTCGACGAGCTTCTTGATATACGATTTTTCAAACAGAAAATAACTTAGAAGGTCACTGCCTTGTTCTTCGTCAATTTCAAGGATACGCAACATGGCGCGTTCCATCACGCCCATTGATTTTAAGTTCTTGTAAGAGTCACGCATAGTTTCGTCAACGAACGTAGCAATATCGATAGAAGGGCTAATCATGACGGTTTCAATAGGTAGAGTACTCGAATCGGCGCATATTCTTGCGAAGGTATGCGGGTCCAAATTCTTCTGACAAGCATCCAATATGCGATTGATTCGATTGAGTTGCTCGCGATCTGTATCAAGGCGATCTAAGAAAATGGCGTTAAAAAATTTTCCCAACACGTTGGCAAGACTCGGCATTTGAATGTTTATTTCTGGCTGCGTGCTAGGTTCTTTAAACTCAATAAGTGGAGGGTTGTAACGCGTACCAATAATAAGTATGCGGTTTGCTCCTAAACTTACAGCAGGTGCTAACGGTGTTTTAAGTCTAAGGCCACCATCGTTATAATACACACCATGAATAGGCACAGGAGGGAACAAAACCGGGAGTGCCGCCGATGCAATCACATGTTTCGCTTGAATGCGACCACTTCGAATATGATAGTGAACATTCGATGGGAGCGGATCGCGGTGTTCTACAAAAAGCTCTACGATTCCGGTATGTACGTTGGTGGCTGAAACCACAAGCGCATCGAGCCTGCCCATTTCAATATTCTTATGAAGTTGTTGCCACGGACAAGACTTGGTTAAAAAGTGAAAAAAAGGTTGCGTATCGAAGAGTCCTCTAAAGTTCAAGGCGCGATCATCGGGCTTAACAGACTTGATTCCAAAGAGATGTGAGCTTACCGCGACCATCGTTTTAAAAAGAAACTTTCCTAAGGTGAAGGGGCCGCGGCGATAGATATCGGTAGTATTAATTCCTTCCCAGAGCTCGACAATTTTTTGACCTTGGTAATAAGGTTTTTCGGCTGTGGCAGCCATAAACGAGGCGTTGATAGCTCCAACGCTCGATCCCAAATAAATGTTAAAAAGAAGCTTTTCACCCAAGGAGTGGGGAAGTTTAGTTCGAATATAATGAATGACGCCGGCCTCATAGGCGCCTCTGGTGCCCCCTCCTGATAGGACGACAGCTGTTTTGGATCTAGCGCGCATAAATAATTTCTAACGTGTTTCGGCAGATCATTTCAGGGATTTTTTGTTCGACATAGATGTCATGATACGCAAAGCAAGAAGCTTTTCAATAGCTTTAGCTCTGATACCATAGAAAAATGAAATCCGGTTTTTGGGTTTATCTTAGAAAATTTGAGCTCAAAATTCTAAAGAAGCGAAATTGGGTACTAACGATTTTTGGAATTTACCTATCCACATTGTTTGTCTTTTCAATTATTGGGGATCGTGGTTTGTACGCAAGTTACAAAATATGGAAGCGGCACCATACTCTCGTTAAGCAAAATCAAACATTAGAGGCCGAAATCAATCACCTTCGGCAAGAGGTCCATCTATACAGACACGATAAGAGAACCATCGAAAAATATGCTCGAGAAGCATTCAACATGCAAGGCGATGGAGAAATTCAGGTCGTATTCAAATAGATGCTAGCGTGGCGGCGAACGGCTTTTGTGTTCAGTTTGGTGACTCTTGTTGCTACAACATTTGCGTCGCACTACTATTTGTTACAATGGCACTTAGTCGCCTTTGTTGTTTTGTTGGTAGGTGTCTATTTTAATTTTACTTTTGCGCAGATTTTTAGTCTCTATGCTATTCAGACCTGTTTTTATTCTTTTCAAGCTTATTCCACCAAAAATGCCCTTCCAACTTTTGTAGAATGGAGCATCTTTTCACTGTGGTGTTCGGGACTGGTCTTGTTTTGGTACCTGGAGAGGCGCAAAAGATTCAAACTAAAAACCAGACTTGAGCAACTGACCCAAGAATCAAAAATTCTTTCTGCACGCTCAGATATCTTGATTGGAGAGCTTAATTTGCGAGAAAAAAAGTTTTTGCATCGCAATGAACTTATTAAAAAAAGAAGTGATAATCTAACCCATCTTATAGAGGTTTTGTTTAAAACGTTAAATCCTCATGCGGTTGCACTATATTTTTATGACCCGCTAGCGGAACTTTTTCACCTCAAAGAGTGTGTCAGCCAAGGTGATCAAAACTTTGTAAGGAGAGTCGAATTAGAAGGTATTTTTTTAGCGGTTAGCCGCGAAAACGGACCCGTGGCCTTGCATTCGAATAATCATGTGAGGGCAGCTTGCTACTACCAAAATTCGAATTCTATCAAAAGCGTGGTTGGTGTGCCTCTTTGTACTAACTCGTTTCTTCATGGGGTTCTTCTTGTTGACGACGAAAATATTCGGGAATTCAATGACCTTGAAATAGAGATTATGCTAGATTTTGCCAAGGAACTTACAACAACCATCGAAGACTCAGAGCTTCTTCAGAGCTATTTTAACTTAAAAGAAGAGTTAACGGCATTTTATGAGGCGAGTTCCAAGTTAAATCAGTGCTTTCGTGTTTCCGATGTACTTGAAACATTGCTGATGGCTTCCATGAAGATTACGCGGTACGACCATTCGGCGGTTATTCTCTTTGATCAAAAAACAGCCACCAATCGTGTGGCCTTAGAAATGGGGCATGAAAAAATGGGTTGGGAGGATGAAACTTTCTCATGTGCTGGTGATCGTGGTCTGATTTCGTGGGTGATTCGTAATAAAATGCCTCTTGCCTATCATGATTTTCGCGCACGAAACAGTCAAACGCCTTTGTTTCATAAACGATGGAAAATCCCAAATGTATACGACTCGGTTTTGATTCTTCCTCTTTTCGTGTCACAAGAGTCTCTGGGAGCGGTTCTTTTCCTCGCGGAGTCAAAAAACGCGTTTTCCAAAAGTATCAAAAAATTGCTTGAGGTTGTTTCGTTGCAGGCCTCTATTTCAATGAAAAATGCTACCATGGTTCACGATCTAGAAAAGCTTGCAACCACAGACGGTCTTACGGGCCTATACAATCATAGAACATTTCAAGAACGTCTCATGCAAGAATTTTCCAGGGGTGAACGTCACCCATCATCATTTTCTCTTCTGCTCATTGATATCGACTTTTTTAAGGAGTTTAATGATGAATATGGTCATCCAGTCGGAGATTTTGTTTTAAGACAAGTATCTGGTCTATTGGCTCAAACCGTTCGAAAAGTAGATCATGTAGCTCGATATGGTGGCGAGGAGTTTGCCATCATATTGGTAAACACCGACCAAGGCAGT
>JAGRAY010000172.1 GCA_020434375.1 Bdellovibrionales bacterium
ATGGTTGCTGGTAAGCTCTTCGAATCAAAAAAGTACACTTTGATGCACAGTTTAAAAAACATCGGATTTTTAGCGCTCTTTTTAATTTTAAGTTCAGCTATTGTGCATGCCTCTGATCATTTAAAGCTAGGGGTTATCGCGGCGCTCCCACAAGAACTTAAATCTGTTAAAGATCAGTTAAAGTCTTTAAATGTTGAATTTTCTCATGGTCAATCGTTTATTCATGGAAAATTTGAAGATGTGCCCGTCGTTGTTACGTTGTCAGGAATGGGTAAGGTTAATGCGGCCGCTACTGCTCAAAAATTGATATCTGAGTTTGAAGTCAAAGCAGTGATTTTCGTTGGTGTTGCAGGAGGCATTCTTCCTAAACTGGATATTGGAGACATTGTAATTCCCAAGTTTGCCTACCAACATGATTTTGGATGGTATGGAGAGAATTTTGTTGTCAGGCCCTCTGGATCATTGCCAGAAATTGGTATCGGCGACAAAGATGCGCCAGTTTTACAAGATATATATTCATCTTGGACAAATGAAAAATCCGGTTTTAAAATGGAAGGCTTCTTGAAACAGATTTCAATGGAATTAGTTAAAACGATGTCTACGATAGATATTAACGGAAAGAAAAAAAGACCTCGAATTCATATTGGCGGTGTTGTTGCAACGGGTGACCAATTTATTGCGCTCGAAAGCAAGAAGACTGAGATCTCCAAAACTGGAGGCGATTTGGTTGAAATGGAAGGCGCCGCTGTTTTTCAAGTTGCACAAAAAAATCATATACCTTGTTTAATTGTCCGATCAATATCGGACAAAGCAGGTGACAATGCCAGTATTAACTTTGAGAAACTTTTTGAAAAAGTTGCCATGAACAATATGAAAGTTCTCAGATTTTTGCTTGCCAATAAAGATTTTAAGAACTACTTAGTTAATTCACTGTAAACATAGATACTTTGCAAAAGGACAATATCATGGACAAAAAGCTAGGCGTATTGGGTGGAAGTGGACTCTATGAAATGGAAGGTCTAAAAAATATCAAAACCCATAAAGTTTCAACACCTTTTGGAGATCCATCCGACGAATACATCTCGGGGCAATTGGAAGATGGGACCACACTCTTCTTTCTTCCTCGCCACGGCAAAGGACATCGGTTTTTACCTAGCGAAATTAACTATCGTGCGAACATTTATGGCTTTAAAAAACTTGGTGTTGAATGGCTTTTGAGTGCAAGCGCCGTGGGAAGTATGAAAGAAGAAATTGAGCCCGGGCACATGGTCGTCCCAGATCAATTCATCGATAGAACATTTCGGCGTGCTTCGACCTTTTTTGGTGAAGGTATTGTAGCCCATGTGCCATTTGGAGATCCCGTTTGTGCGCAACTCAGAACACTGATCGTTGAGGCTTCCAAGTCTATTGGAGCTAAGACGCATGACAAAGGCACCTATGTTTGTATGGAAGGTCCTCAGTTCTCAACTCGTGCAGAGTCCGTGTCCTATCGGCAATTGGGTGTCAGTGTGATTGGCATGACGAATATGCCTGAAGCAAAGCTTGCGCGAGAAGCCGAGATATCTTATGCCACGCTGGCCCTTTCCACAGATTACGACTGCTGGCATGAAGGACACGATGATGTAACTGCGGATGCCGTCATGGAAGTCATGCAAAAAAATGTCGTTATGGCCAAAAAAATTATTAAGACTGTTGCACTTAACTTATCAAACCAGCCAAGCCCATATCGAGGCTTACTTAAAACATCGATCGTGACAGATCGGTCCACTATTCCCCAAGCTACACGAGAAAAGCTAAAGTTGCTTTTGAACGAGAGCTAACAAAGCTAGAGCCCGATAATAAAGTCCGATCTTGATTTTTTGTTGACCGCAAGATGTAAAGCGTTACAATTTTGGTGTGTTTGTTATTAGTGGCCAAAGTGGTCTTTTAAGTGCTGAAAAGATTAATTCTCTCGTAACCGTTCTTCAATCTGTAAATCAAGAAGAAGTTTCCTTTGGAAATCGTGTACAAGGAAGAGCCAAGGCCTATATTTATACTTACGAAGACGTCCCGGAAAGCTATTCAGTCGAGGTGTTTTTTCACGTGGACGATCAAGATAAAAAATTCCGATTGAGGCATGAAAAAGGAACAGTGCAAAGATTCCGTGTTAAGACGATCGAAGAAAAAGCACTGGAGTTTGTTGAGTCTATGGGATTCATGATGGATAATTTACAAATTCACAACCTTCCGGGCCAACAGAAAAATGAAATGTTAAGGGCGTTGCCAATTTTCGAAAATGCTCAAACAATCAAAGAACAAAAGGTGTCGATATCAAAGGATGATTTATCGAGTCTGGAATATGATCTTGTAGATTCAAATGAAATGAAAAGATATGCAGCGAAACTCCTATCTAGT
This sequence comes from Bdellovibrionales bacterium, assembly GCA_020434375.1. Taxonomy (GTDB): domain Bacteria; phylum Bdellovibrionota_G; class JALEGL01; order JALEGL01; family JAGRAY01; genus JAGRAY01. The sequence goes on from JAGRAY010000172.1 coordinate 2,395, forward strand.
CTTTAGTCTTGTTATGTTCGCTTTTTTTGCTTGCGGGCCAAGTCCAGAACGAATCGAATCTGCGGAAGTTAGTTTTCGAGTGGCAAGGCAGTTTTATTCAAAAAATGATATTCCTCAAGCGCTAACTCATGCTCTTAAATCGAGAGACGCCGATCCAAAAAATGCGGAGGTTCATAATTTTTTGGGGCTTATTTACTTTCAACGAAATGACAAACGTGAGGCAGAAAAATCTTTTAAAAAGGCTGTAAAACTTGACCCTAACTTCGCAGAGGCCCACAATCATTTATGTTTGGTGATGATAGAAAATTCAGAGTACAATGAAGGTATCGAGCACTGTAAAAAAGCCACAGAAAGTATTCTGTATCCGACACCTGAGAGAGCCTACCATAATATGGGGTTAGGTTATGAGCGCAAAGGTGAAGTAGGAAAGGCTATTGCGGCTTATAAAAAAGGTTTGGGTTACAATAAGAAATTTGTGATGTCTCTTCGTGCTCTTGGAAATATTTACGTCAAGGATAAAAAGTATTTTGAGGCTATCAAACCTCTCGAAGATGGTGCGAAAATTTGTCGGGAGTCACCCAAGGGTATCTGGGGGTCGGAATGTCCAGAAACACTTTATCTTTTGGCAATGACCTATGTAGAACTTAAAAAAAGACATGAAGCCATTACGGCTCTTGAAAGTTGTTTAGAATATTCAGAAAGTAATTTGGAAATACAGAAAAAATGTCAAACCAGTCTCAGAGCGTACAAATAGAAACGAATCTTAAGTTGCTTGAATGCATCGATGAAAAATCACTCGATTTTGGGGATTATCTTCGAAAGCAACGAATGTTGCGTGGTGTTTCCCATGATGAAATCGTGAATGTAACAAAGGTTCGGTTGCATTTTTTGGATGCACTCGAGAAAAATAAATTCGAAGTTTTGCCTCCAAAGACATTTGTTGTTGGGTTTTTGAGAGCGGTATCTCGTTACCTAGGGCTTGATGAAGAAGATGTGGTTATGCGTTTTTTAATGGCTCTTCAACAACATGAAAATGCTAAGGAAGAAACCGTTAAAGAGATAGAGGTGCAAAAAACTCGTCTCAAAGGCAAAAGCCCTCTTCGGTTTCTCGCGTGGTTTGGGGGGGTGTTGTTGGTATTCTTTCTGATT
>JAGRAY010000173.1 GCA_020434375.1 Bdellovibrionales bacterium
TTATCAAAACTACGATGCTTAGAAATGTAGATACATGTTTAAGTATAGCCAGTGAACAGGCTGCTTCTTCCAACTTATATTTGTATTTGGCTTCGCTGATAAGAGGGATACAAATTGCCGAAATTGCGGATACGAAAATACTGAGGACAAAGTTAGGTATCGTTATGCCTATTAGGTAAGCATCTATGTCTTTCCCGGCACCAAAGGCATTTGCCATAAAGGATCCTCCGAGAAGGCGAATCACGAGGTTAGCAAAACCCAGAGAAGATACGGTCAGCGTATTTTTAAATAGCTTCGTCAAAGAACTGCCTATGTATCGACCGATTACTAAATATAACGTATTTTGTCTTGTGAGATGTGTTGATCAAATCGTTCCTTGTCTTGATCTCCAGCATAGGGCCCTTGTTTCACTTCAATCATTTCCAGTTCATCCAGTGCTTCGAAGCCGTGTCCACCACATATAAGAAGAATCACATCTCCTTCGGATAAAATCCTACTTTTTAAATACTTCTTTTTGTCGTCATAAAAATCTACTCGTAACTTACCTTTTTTAATGAGTAGTGTTTCTTGAGTGTATTGTACACTTCGTTCCACAGGTTTGTGAATGTGAGGTTGAATAACTTTCCCCGACGGATGCCTCATGTAGGCAATTTGTTGTGATAGATTATCGGGAGAAAAGAAATGAACTCCATGCTCACGAAATTTGTGAGAAACAATTATTGCTAAAAGGGCATTTTCGCTTTTTATCTCCTCAACTAGCATGATCGTAAAGTCTTAATTAAGGTGTCAGATACCAGCTCTTGATCATCAGAGGATAAACCAAGTCCCGATGGTAGATAGAATCCATTATGCCCTAAAAATTCAGAGACAGGATAGTGTCCCTCAGTGTTAATAAATGAATACTCATCCTTTTGATAAACGGGTTGTTTGTTTAGAGGCCAAAAAAACGACCTCGTATCGATTCCATGATCTAATAATTTTTGCATAATTAAATCACGTTTGCCCTTGAGATGTTCCTTTAGTACAACGCCAAACATCCAATATACGTTGGTAACGTTGCTGTGTTCATAAGGAAGCTGTATTTGACTCACATCTTTCAGAAGTTCCAAATAACGGTGTCCGATTTGACGCTTTTTGTTCACATTTTTTTCAATATGCTCACACTGGCCTAGTCCAATTGCTGCTAAAACATTGCTGAATCTATAGTTGTAACCAAGTGTTTCATGTATGTATCGAATAGTTCCTTGGCCATGAGCCTGGTTTCGAAGCGACCTACATTTTTCGGCCAAAGTTTGGTCTCTTGTTAGCACCATTCCACCTTCGCCCGTTGTAATAATCTTATTAGCGTAGAAACTAAAAGTACTAATATGACCAAGTCCACCTGTTTTTTTGTTATGATACGTTGCGCCATGAGATTGCGCCGCATCCTCTATGACATGAAGTTTATGTTTTTTTGCGATGGCATTTATGGAATCCATTTCACAAGGATGACCATACATGTGAACAACCATGATTGCTTTGGTGCGCGGAGTTATCTTTTCCTCAATGAGGTCAGGGTTAATGCACCAAGTGTTCTTGTCGACATCTACAAACACTGGTTTTGCGCCAGAAAGTATGATCATGTTAGCGTTAACGACTAAGGTAAAATTCGGGAGAATGACCTCGTCCCCGGGACCAATATCAAGTGCCTTCAAGGCAATATGAAGGGCAGTGGTTCCGTTGCTACAACTAATTCCGAAGTCTGTCTCACAGTACGAAGAAAACATCTGTTCAAAGGCTTCGATAAATTTTCCGGATGACGAAATCCAATTAGTTTCGATAGCTTCTGCAACATATTTGGATTCATTTCCATTTAGCAAAGGCTCGCAAACCGGGATTTTTTTCATGTGGTATTCTTATTCGACTTTTGCCGCTTCATCAACTTTCTCTGGTGCTTTTTCCCGTTGACTATTAGCCTCGACAGACTTAATTTTGACACGGATAACGCATGAAAATTAGTATTTGCATACCCACATTCAATGGTGGAAAATATATTCAACAGGCACTGGATAGTGTCATGATACAAATAGAACACGTCCTGGAAGTTATTGTCTTGGACGACTTATCAGATGACGCAACGGTCTCGATTGTCGAATCGTACCAAAAAAGAGAATCTAAAATAAGACTTGAAAGGTCAAATAAGCGATTGGGTATGGTGCAAAACTGGAATCGCTGCGCAAAGGTTGCTCGCGGTGAACTTTTTTCAATCCTTCATCAAGATGATCGATATCTTGAGGACTATGTTGTTTCAATGAAAAAATGCTTTAATGATCCAGTGATTGATTTTGCCTATTGTGACGTAAGAACGATCAATAATAGCGATGAGATTATAAAAGATGAAAAGTTTTCAATTAAACAGGCAGTTGGAAATCAAAGGCTCTCCTCTTGCTCCGAGCCATATGTGTGGGATGCATCAACTTTTGCAAAAAATCTTCTCAACGGATGTTTTGTCAATTGCCCAACGGTTGTTTTTAAAAAAAAATCATTTAGCGCAGTCGGCGGTTTCGATGCAAGGTTTGAGATGGTACAAGATTGGGAGTTTTGGTTTCGTGCGAGTAGCAATGGGTATAAATTTGCCCACCTCCCTAAGCCACTATACGACTATAGAGTGCATCAAGAAAATGCTACCTCTAGATACAAGAAGAGTTTTAAGAAATATGAGGAAAGAGAAGCTCTCTTGAGCGAAATGTTTGCAGTAGCAAAGAGTAATCAATGGGTCGAGTCAAAAGACTGGAACAAGGTTCGTAAGACTTTGTTCAATGTGTTGTTATGGGATGCTTTAGAGGATTTAGTTGTCGGAAGGCGAAGGGGTTTTCTTGAAAAGTTAGATTACGGTGATAGTTGTCTTGATGGATTCTCCTCATATCCACCAAGACGAATATTCCCTTTTATTAGGATTCTTGGCCCCAAGATGTCTAGTATCCTCATGACGTTGGCAAGAAGATTTAGTAAAAGTATTTTGAAGTTTGCTTGAGTAGAGCTTTAGGATCTTTCCCTTTGCTCCTTCACCAAAATTGATTGATTTTTAACATGTTTTAGCACAGAAGGAGTTATGACAAAGCTATTAATTACTGGTGGGGCGGGGTTTATTGGGTCTAATTTGGTTTTTGAGGCGCTTTCCGAGGGTTTTGAGGTTGTTAATTTGGATGCTTTGACTTATGCCGGCAATTTGGCAAATTTAAAAACTGTTGAAAATACAAAAGGTTATGATTTTGTTGAAGGGTCGATTACTGACTCGGCTTTAGTTTCGTCTGTTTTTAAGACACATAAACCCTCTATTGTTTTGAATTTGGCAGCGGAGTCTCACGTGGATCGATCGATTGATCGGCCGGACGACTTTATTCAAACCAATATTCATGGCACTTTCACGATGCTCACAGAAGCCCTTCGGTATTACGAAACACTATCAGGGGCTGAGCGAGATGCCTTTCGCTTTATTCAGGTGTCAACCGATGAA
>JAGRAY010000174.1 GCA_020434375.1 Bdellovibrionales bacterium
TCGTTTCTGTGAAGGAAGCTATTCCAGCAGCGAAAGTAAAAAAGGGCGATGTCAAAAAGGCTGTAGTTGTGAGAACGAAAAAAGAAATTGTTAGAGCTGATGGTTCGTATATTCGTTTTGACGAGAACTCCGCGGTTCTTATATCTAACGACAAGGAACCTATTGGGACACGTATTTTTGGTCCCGTTGCGAGAGAACTCCGCGCGAAAAAATTCATGAAAATTATTTCTCTTGCTCCGGAGGTGTTGTGATGGCCACAGTAAACTCGAGAGCAAACCAAAAAATTAAAAAAGGTGATTTGGTTCGTGTGCTTTCTGGAAAAGAACGAGGAAAAACGGGCACGGTTTTAAAAATTGTCACTCAGAAAAATCGCGTCGTTGTCGAGGGTTTGAATATGGTAACACTGCACCAAAAACCTAATGCACAAAACCAGCAAGGTGGAATTGTAAAAAAAGAGGCTGCTATTCACTTGTCAAATGTGTCACATGTTGAAAAGAAAGTAAAAACGACAAAAGGTAAGAAAACTGTGAAGTCTGTAAAAAAAGAAAAAAAAGAGGAGTAGGTTGTCATGGCGGCTAGGCTCAAAGAAAAATACGAAAAGGAAGTAGTTCCTGCATTGGTAACTAAGTTTGGATATAAAAATAAAATGCAAGTTCCCGGTCTTAGTAAAATTGTGATTAACATTGGTTTGGGGCGTGCCGTCAACGAGCCAAAAATTGTGGATTATGCAGCCGGTGAGCTTGGAAAAATAACCGGCCAAAAACCAGTTCTTACAAAAGCAAAAAAAGCCATTTCAAACTTTAAGCTAAGAAAAGGTTTGCCCATTGGATGTATGGTGACACTGCGTAAAAATCAAATGTATGAATTTTTTGATCGACTTTGCAACATAGGTTTGCCTCGTGTCCGTGACTTTAGAGGTGTATCTGTTAAGGCATTTGATGATAGGGGTAATTATACCTTGGGGCTCAAAGAGCACTCGATTTTTCCAGAAGTTGATTTAGATAAGGTTGATTCAACCATGGGTATGAATATTACATTTGTAACGACTGCTGATTCTAAAGACGAGGGAATGGAACTTCTGTCTCTCCTTGGAATGCCGTTTAGGAAAAGATAGGAAAGTAAAGTATGGCTAAAAAATCATTAATTGCGAAAGCAAAACGAAATCCTAAATTCTTGGTTAGAAAATATAATCGATGCCATATATGTGGTCGTCCAAGAGCATTCTTAAGAAAGTTCGCTATGTGTCGGTTGTGTTTTAGAAAGTTAGCTTCGTTTGGTGAAATTCCGGGCGTAACGAAAGCAAGTTGGTAGGAGATATTTATGGCTCAAACAGATCCCATTTCAGATTACTTAACGAGAATTCGTAACGCACAGAAGGCAAGGCATCGTTTTGTGGAAATTCCATGCTCTAAAATGAAAGAGAGAATCGCGGAAATCATGAAGCGCGAAGGTTATATTAAAGGATATGAGGTTTTAACGACCACCGGTGTGAAAAAAATGATCAAAGTTGAACTTCGTTACAACCGCAAAGGTCAGCCACTGATCCGTACGATTAGTAGGGTAAGTAAACCAGGATATCGTCGGTATGTTAAAAGCGAGGATCTTTCAAAAGTTCGCGACGTCGTTACGACGACTATTCTTTCAACGTCAAAGGGCATTATGACAGATCGAGACGCAACAGAGTCAAAAGTTGGCGGCGAGTTGATCTGCCGGATTTCATAGAGGTAATTATTATGTCACGAATTGGAAAAAATCCTATAAATGTCCCAGGCACGGTAAAGGTTCAAATATTGCCAGATTCTATCTCTGTGGAAGGTCCTAATGGCAAGCTGAATACGCTTTTAAACCCTTTTATCGATGTCGAATATAAGGACAATGTACTTAAGTTTTCATTAAAAGAAAACTCCAAGAATGATTTGCGTGCTAAATCTGCTTACGGCCTCTACAGAAGCCTCGTGTCAAATATGGTTCAAGGTTGTGCACAGGGATTCAAGAAAGAGCTTGATGTGATGGGTGTTGGTTATAAAGCAGCTGTAAAGGGAAATGTTCTTGAGCTTTCGCTTGGATTCTCTCACATTATCAATTATCCGATACCAGAAGGCATAAAAATTAATGTTGAAAAGCAAACGCACCTTATCATCGAGGGCGCAGACCGTCGCCAAGTGGGTCAGGTAGCGGCAGAAATTCGAAGTTATAGAAAACCAGAACCATATAAAGGTAAGGGTGTTAAATATGCTGATGAAACAATCATCAGAAAAGCAGGTAAATCAGCTACAGGATCATCGGGGTAAGTTATGCAAACAAAAAATCAAAAAACAAATATTCGAAAAAAACGCGTTCGAAAGTCGTTGAGAGTTTCGGCTGAAAGGCCAAGGCTTTCTGTTTTTAGGAGCAATCGACATTTTTATGCCCAAATTATCGATGATCTTTCCCATGGTACGATTGTGGCTGCTTCGACACAGTCAAAGGAATTAAAAGAAAAGTTTAAAGGAAAAAATATTACACTTGAGGTGGCTCAAGAAGTGGGTCGCTTGATTGCAAAAAAAGCGAAGGAAAAAAACGTCGGCAAGGTATGTTTAGATCGTGGACCGTATTTATATCATGGACGCGTGAAAGCATTTGCAGATGCAGCCCGCGAAGCTGGTTTAGAGTTTTAGGTTGAGGAGAATATTGGTGAATGAAAGAATAGATGCGGGTCAATTAACCCTAGTAGAAAATGTCATACGTGTAAATAGAACCGCAAAGGTTGTAAAAGGGGGGCGTCGCTTCAGTTTTTCGGCTCTTGTAGTTGTTGGCGATAAAAATGGCCATGTGGGTATTGGTTTGGGTAAAGCAAATGAAGTATCTGAAGCCATTCGAAAGGGCAGTGAGCAGGCCAAGCGATTTATGATGCGTATACCCTTAAATGGTACAACTATTGCCCACACCGTTAACGGGATTTACGGCGCAGGAAATGTACTGCTTCTCCCAGCTTCTGACGGTACAGGTGTTATTGCGTCGGGTGTTGTTCGATCTGTCGTGGAAGCTGTTGGAATTCAAAATGTATTATCGAAGTCAATTGGGACCTCAAATCCTCACAATGTTGTGAAGGCAACGATTGCAGCGTTAGAGCAATTGAGAGACCCTGATCAAGTTCGACAAGATCGTCTAGGAGTGGAAGGAGCCGCATTATGAACCAAATTCAATTAGTGCTCCGAAAGGGTTATAGCAGATTAACCGAAAACCAAAGGCAAAATCTAAGAGGACTTGGACTCAAAAAAAGAGAGCAACTTGTTATTTTGGAAGATACGCGAGCCATAAGAGGAATGATCAATAAAGTGATCCACCTTGTCGATGTTTCTCGTCCTGTTGAAAGAGCAGAAAAAGAACGACGTACGGTCGTGGGTGATGACATTGAAGTGTCCGCAGTGAAGCAGGCCAAGACTTCTGATGTGTCTCTTGAAAAATCTACTAAGAAAAAAGTTGCAGGCAAAAAGAAA
>JAGRAY010000175.1 GCA_020434375.1 Bdellovibrionales bacterium
AAATGTATCACTGGGTATTACGGAAAATTCTGTAACGTCAATTATAGGTCCTAGTGGGTGTGGCAAAAGCACACTGCTAAGATCTATTAATCGAATGAACGAATTACTTCCAGATGTTAAAACTGAAGGACGGATATTTTTTGGTGGCGAAGATATCTACGAAAAGAAAATAGACGTTGTGGATCTTAGAAGAAGAATCGGAATGGTTTTTCAAAAACCGAATCCTTTTCCTTCATCGATTTTTAAGAATGTTTCATGGGGACCTTTAATTAATGGCTACAAAGAGGACCCAGAAGAACGCGTGGAAACTTCACTAAAACGCGCTGCACTTTGGGACGAAGTTAAGGATAAACTCAACGAAGATGGTCTCTCACTTTCTGGTGGACAGCAGCAACGTCTTTGCATTGCAAGAGCCATAGCTATGGAGCCAGAGATTATCCTTATGGATGAACCTTGCTCTGCTCTTGACCCTATATCGACCTCGCGTATCGAAGATCTTCTGATTGAACTCAAAAAGGACTACACGATTATTATCGTGACTCACAATATGCAACAAGCAGCCAGAATTTCTGATGCCACAGCTTTTATGTACCAAGGGGAACTGATAGAATATGGACCAACCAATGTTATTTTTACCAGACCTGAAAAAAAACAAACAGAGGACTATGTTACTGGAAAATTTGGATAGGGAGATTGGGTGTCTAAACATCTGCAAAACGAACTCGAAAATTTAAATCGCGACTTGCTTTATATTGCGTCACTCGTAAAAGAAAATGTCCGGAAATCGATGGTTGCATTTTATGAAAGGCGCGTTGAACTTGCAAGGGAAGTCATCGAGGCTGACGAAAAAATAGATCAAAAGGAAGTTCAGGTCGAAGAGGAGTGTCTAAAGTTGTTGGCTCTTCATCAACCTGTGGCTCAAGACCTGCGCTTTATTGCGGTAGTTATGAAAGTTAATAACGACTTAGAGCGCATGGGAGATAGCGCTGTAGGGATTGCGCGAAGAGCTATTCATATTGTGAAAGAAGTGCCTTGTAAAACGCCAGGGGACCTCAAGGTCATGACCGAAAAAGCAGTTAAAATGGTAGACGATAGTCTCGATGCGTTTATTCGAAAAGATGTGGAAGCGGCAAAAGCAGTAAGTATGGCTGATGACGAGGTAGACGTGCTTCAAAAAAATATTTTGAAGCAATTACGAAAAGACATGGAAAGTGATCCAAAAACTATTCCTTCTGCACTCGATGTTTTTACGATTACAAGGCGCATTGAGCGTATCGCTGACTATGCCACTAATATCTGCGAAGATATTATATATATGGTTGAGGGAAATATCGTTCGACATGGGTATCTTCATAAAGATGATGCATGAAAACTTTGCGGTATGTAAAAAAAGTTTACGTCTCGATTGGCAGTAATTTACGCACTATATTTGTAAGTACTTGAAATAATTACAAAATTACTAGTAACATTTTGGTACATGATTTGCTTGATAATAGAGTGTCATGAAAGCAAAAATGTTGAGGCTAGAAGTTTTTTTTATTTTATTACTCGTTGTTTCATGTGGTCAAATGGAAGCGCCACAAGAAGGCAACCTCGTGATGGAGACTCCCCGTGATAATCTTCATCTTCTGGTGCAAAGGATTCAGAGCGGCAAAAGCCTACCTAGGCATGCGCCCAATCGTCTGTTTCTGTCCAGCAATGAAGAGCTGATTGACGAGATTCCCTTTGTTCAAAAGTGGACTCAGCACAATCTTGCAAAATCTCTTCGTCGTCATACTTTCAAGTTGCCAAAAATGACTCAAAAGCAAATGGGCGTTTTGTCACTTAGTCATCTATCAGTTGAAGAAGCGCTCACAAATATTTATGAACAAGGGCTTCCAAAAGGAGTGACTGTCGAACCAGATTATCTTTATGAGCTCTACAGTTTAAGTGCGCCGAATGATCCATTTCTGAACCAAGCGGATCTCTTTAGTGGAACCAGTATTGCAAAAATGTGGGGGTGGCACCAAACGTTAGTTCCGTCAATTTGGCAACAGAATATTTTTGGAGGCGGCATTATTGTGGCCGTCATTGATTCAGGGGTTGGTTTTCACAACGATCTAGGAAATATTGCGAATCCTGCTGAAATTCCTGGCAATGGAATTGATGATGATCAAAACGGGTTTATCGATGACCATCGTGGTTGGAATTTTGTGAATGATACAAACGATGCAAATGACGACAATGGTCATGGATCTTTTGAAGCATCTGTCATTGTTGCCACAGGTGACAATGGTCGAGGTATTGTTGGTGTGGCACCCAATGCAACGATATTACCAGTCAAGGTGGTTGACGCCAATGGAGCTGGATTATTAAGTGATATTGTAGCGGGCATCGATTATGCCGTAGCCTCCAAAGCGAGAGTAATTAATTTAAGCTTAGGTGGCCCAGCTAGCCAAAGCCTAGATACAGCTGTCAAAACCGCTGTCGCTCAAGGTATTGTTGTGGTTGTGGCTTCGGGGAATGGAGACGGAAGTGGAAACCCTTTAGATATGTCAAATATGAGCCCAGCAAGAGTTTCGGAAGTGATCACAGTTGGTGCATCTGCTCCGGCAAAGAATATTGCTAGTTTTTCAAATTATGGTGCCTCAATGGACTTGGTGGCACCTGGAACATGGATTCTAGCTTGTCAAGCGAATGGTACGAATTCATCGCAAACGCTCACGGATGCTCAAGGAAATATCTACGGAGTGACGAGCGGAACAAGCATGGCAGCTTCGTTTGTTTCGGGCGTTGCCGCACTGATGCTGTCAGCCAATCCGGGTATTTCGCCTTCAGGTATAGAAACGATGATGAGGTCTAGTGCAGAAGATCTTGGGAGTGCAGGTTGGGACAGTATTTACGGTGCGGGTTTAATCAATGCAAATCAAGCTGTGTCTCAGGCGTTGAACTTTGTGCCCACGGCACTCACGGTGCAAAGTGACGTATTTCAAATTTACGCTGGATCTCTTATTCAATTTAGCTTGGGTATTAGCCCAGAGAGTGGCAATTTAAATGTCTCAGTCGAAGACCTGCCTAACGGAGCAACATTTGATTCTCAGACGCGAACCTTCTCATGGACTCCAAAGGTTGCAGATGCTCACAAAGACTACGTTGTCACTTTCAAAGGTATAGATTCTATGAGTTATAGTGAAATACAAACAGTGATCACGGTCAAATCTTTTATCAAAAGTGTTAATCAAGAGAATACCGAGCTTCCCGAATCAATTAGTTGCTCTGTCGGCCCTATTGGCGACGTTGGCTCCATGTTGGGACTTTTTACACTTCTATTGATTATTCTTATTGGGATCAGACACGATCCAGAAGACGATCAAGATCCTTTTGAAGATTTTTAACTACATAGCCGCCATGCGAAGCATGGCGGCTATGTAAAGTGAAAGACGGGAGCTCTTATGAGATCGCAATCTTTTTTGCTTTCGCAGT
>JAGRAY010000176.1 GCA_020434375.1 Bdellovibrionales bacterium
AACGTTCCATCCACAAAAAAAGGCTTAATACCACAACGATCAGAGTCGGTGTGCTCCCAAATTTCAATTCTTCTGGAACAATAACCATTAAAACTCCCTGCTTCGTAAGCAGAGTTAGCCATCATTGCCCCAACGATGGGTCCCAATGCAGCCCCAATTCGAAGCTTTTTCTTAGCATCTATCTCATTAGAATAATCTAGATTAATTTGAGACGAGGCTGTCATTTTCATCATTTGATGAGCCATGCCCGATTTATCTTGATAGTATTTGCGCATGAGTGCGTAGCGTGTTTTGGGCACCCAAGGAATAGCATCTAACTCACAAAAGGGATGTATACCTGCACTTATCCATCGAACCCCGTAGCCATCAGAAATCGACTTTAATTCTATTAGATGTTCAGACAGCTCACTGTGAACTTGTTCCACGGTGCGTAACTGCTCTCCACTTAGTTCCAACTGTCCACCTGGTTCAATGGTGACAGCCATCTGGCCTTTTTCAAGAGCAATGATTTTGCCATGGTCATAAATACGTTTCCATTCGTAGCGCTTGGCGAAAGACTCTAGAATCATCTCGAGGCCAAATGGACCGTCAAACAACAAGGGTTGGTGACCTCGAATACCAATTTTTTCCGTTTCCAGACCTATTTTAAATTCAGAGGAGGGCCTACTTCCTACGTTAAAAGGGATCAATAGGTCATCTAGTGTAGATACCGGTTGAGAAAGATTTTCAGTCATTTCACGACTCATAAAATTACTCTGCCATTGAAGATGGAAGTTGGCCAACTAAATTACTATGCCTATAATACAAATGTGAACTTATCGCCAAACAGTATTTTAGAGGAGTTAAAAAAACACCGACCTAATGCCAATGTAGAACTTGTCCTCAAAGCCTTTGATTTTTCAAAAAAAGCCCATTTAGGCCAGACTCGGAAGTCAGGAGAACCTTACTTCGCTCATCCAATCGAAGTCGCTCGTATTCTTGCTTCGCACCGAATGGACGAAGAAACCGTGATTACAGGCTTACTTCACGACACTGTTGAGGACACCTTAACAACGATTGATTTTATTGAAAAAGAATTCGGAACTGGCGTTTCTGAACTTGTTGATGGTGTTACTAAACTTTCAAAAGTTTCGTTTCAATCAAAAGATGTCCAACAAAGTGAAAGTTTTCGAAAAATGCTTTTGGCAATGGCAAAAGACATTCGTGTAATCATTGTCAAACTCGCCGACAGGCTTCACAATATGAGAACGCTTGAGCATATGGCTTCTGAAAAAAGGCAGCGTATTGCCCAAGAAACGCTCGATATCTATGCCCCACTAGCCCATCGCTTGGGCATGTCTTGGATGAAAACAGAGTTAGAAGATCTTGCTTTTAAATTTTTAAGGCCCGCTGCCTTCGATAAACTTCAAGAACAGATCAAACATTCAAAAGTTCAACACGATCAATTCATTGCCAGAGTTATTTCTATAATTGCGGATCGCATGAAAACTGAAAATATTTCATGCGAAGTGACGGGCAGAAGAAAACATTTTTATTCAATATTTAGAAAAATGGAATCTCGTAATCTGGAATACGAGCAAATATACGATGTCTTGGCTTTTCGGATTATTGTTGAGTCGATTTCGAAATGCTACGAAGCCTTGGGACATGTTCACAGCATGTGGAAACCTATCCCCGGAAGATTTAAAGACTTTATCGCCCTGCCAAAAGCCAATCTATATCAATCTTTGCATACGACGGTCATTGGTCCTCAAGGAGAACGAATTGAAATCCAAATTAGAACAGCCAAAATGCACCAAATTGCAGAGGAAGGCATCGCAGCACACTGGACATACAAGACAAGCGGTGGACCTGGGAAAAAAGAATTGGAACAATTTGCCTGGCTAAGACAAATGGTCGAGTGGCAAAAAGATATGCCAGACGCACATGAATTCATAGAAACAATTAAAATCGATCTTTTTGCCGACGAAGTTTATGTCTTTACCCCCAAGGGAGATGTTTTAGATTTTCCCCGTGGAAGTACGCCTATCGATTTCGCGTACCGCGTTCACTCTGAAGTCGGCAACCGATGCAAAGGTGCAAAAGTTAATGGAAGAATGGTGTCTCTTAAATACAAATTACAAAATGGAGACGCTGTTGAAATCATTACCGACAAAAATGCTCAACCCACCAAAGATTGGATGAAAATAGCCGTAACCTCTCGTGCAAAATCAAAAATTCGAGCGTTTGTAAAAAAATCTGAGAGAGATGCAGGCCAGGCATTGGGAGAAGAAATTCTCTCTAGAGAGTTACGAAAATATCACGAGAGACTTCAGGATATAGTTTCAACTCCGCATTTTAAAACAACCATTCAGGGATTGAATTTTGCTAACTCGGATGAACTATTTTTAGCTATCGGCTATGGGAGACTCTCTCCTCAAGCGTTACTGGAAAAGCTTCAAATTGGAAAACCTTTTGCTTCCCAAAAAAGTATTGGCTCGAGAATTAAAAACACGATTGCCTCAAAGCTCTACTCTCGAAAAGGCTCTCCTATTAGAGTCGGTGGCGACAGTGACATTTTATTTCGTTTTGGAAAATGTTGTAGCCCGGTTCCCGGTGACCCCATTATCGGTTACATCACCCTTGGTCGAGGTGTTACAGTTCACAAAAATGATTGTCATAAAATTCTCGAAATCGATGAAAAACGTAAAATTGATGTGGAATGGTCTAAAGAGGTTCAAGGTGCCCGAATTGTCCGTATTCGTGTGGTTTCAAGCGATATTCCAGGCATTTTGGCAAGTGTGTCGCGAATTATCTCTAAAAATGGGGGCAATATCACTCATGCATCCATACGCACGACGCAAGATCAAAAAGCAATTTCGACCTTCGATGTAACCATCTCTAACACACAGCAACTTTATGAACTAACCCATTCCATCGAGAAAATTAAAGGCATTATTTCCGTTGAAAGAGTTAAAAGTCTGTAGGCAATGTCATCTTTTCATTCTTAGCAAAACTAAATACTTCATGTTCTGCAAAAATTAGATGGTCTAAAAATCTGACGCCTAACATCTGTGAAACATCTTTAATTTGCGTTGTTAAATGGCAGTCTTCGGTACTTGGCGTAGAGTCTCCACTTGGATGATTATGAAGACAAATAAAGGCAGAGGCCTTAAACGTAACAACACTGGAAAATATATCTCGAACAGACACTTGAACTGAATCAGATTGACCGTTTGCAATATTCTCGAGATGAATGGGGCGATTTTTAATGTCGAGAAGAAGCGTAAAAAATGATTCGCGAGTTAAACGCCGAAAATAAGGTCGAACATAACTCATGGCCACTATAGCCGACGTGATCTTTTGAAATGATGTTCGACGAACACCTTTCAAACGTCTACAGAGCTCGAGACAT
>JAGRAY010000177.1 GCA_020434375.1 Bdellovibrionales bacterium
AAACCGAGGTGAGCTTGTCGACCACAAAATCTTTAGAATGGAGTTCGGGTATTTGTGCGGTGGCATTTCCATGGGCTTTTGCAATCGTCTCGTAGTGTTCGCGATCGATTTGTGTTGGCATTGGATCGATCAAGCCCCTTCCGGCAGTGATTTGCTGAATACCAAGGTGCAGAAAGGCCTTAGGTAAACCAGTTGATAGAGCCTGGTGAAAATTTCTGGCCTTGCAAAGGTCTTGGCCTACCTGACTTTCCAATAGATGTTTTTGATATGGAGCGAGCGACTCAGATGTAAAACCTGAGTTTTGAATTAAGTTTTCCATGAGTGTTTGTGCTGCGAAAATACCGGACCACATTCCTGTGTGGATGCCTTTGAGTCGCGACATGTCAAGCAGGGCGCCCGATTCACCCGTGATGAGGCCGCCATCAAAATAAAGCTTTGGTATGGCATAGTAACCTCCCGAAGCAATGGCTTTTGCGCCGTAAGCGATTTGCTTACCACCTTCTATAAACTTTGAAATGGCGGGATGTTGTTTGAGTTTTTGAAGCTCTTTGTAGGGCTCCATGAAAGGATCTGAATAGTTTAAACTAACGACGAGGCCGATGACCAATAAATCATCTTTCATGCCGTAAACGAAAGAACCTCCCACGGTTTTGCGATCTAGCGGATATCCCATGGTATGCATGACGTAGCCAGGTTCAAATCGACCTTTTGGGCATTCCCAAACTTCTTTGACGCCAGTTTCAAATGTTTGAGGGTTTCTGCCTTCGAGGCCAAGTTTTGGAATGAGAGATTTTGTTAAAAAACCACGAACGCCTTCTCCAAAGACGGTGCATTTCGCTTTAATATTAACGCCTGCTTCAAAGTTAGGTTTTTTTTCCATTTTGGCATTAATGCCGCGATCCCCAGTGCTTACGCCAATAACCCTTGAGCCATCAAAAAGAATTTCCGTTCCGGTAAACCCAGTAAATACATTGATTCCGAGTTCTTCTGCTTGTTTGCCAAGCCATCTCGTGAGTTTCGAAAGGGAAGTTACGTAATTGCCATGGTTGTGCATTTGTGGCGGCAAAATAGGACTTTTAAAAGATCGATTTCTGGTTAAGAATCTAAACTCTTCACTTGTGACTTTCGATTCTAGAGGGCAATTCAGCTCGAGGTAGTTTGGAAACAAGGTTTGAAGCGCGCTTGGATTAAGAACGGCACCGGAGATCTGATGTGCGCCAACTTCAAGTGCTTTTTCGATGACCGCTATATTGGGGAGTTCTTTCCCCTGTTTTTGGCAGAGCTTTGCCAAATGTATGGCTGCCGAGAGGTTGGCAGGACCTGCGCCAACAAATAAAATATCGACTTCTAGTGTTTCACGTTCCGAAGGTGTAGAAAGATTTGTTGCCTTTATTGTCATGGAAAAAAGTAAATCATGAAAATCACAAGATTGACAGTTTCTGTGACATAAGCGATATGTAAAGGGCCTCTTTATAAAGTAAAAAATCATGAGTAGTGCAGCGGAACCATCAGTTATTGAGAACTTTTTTGATCATTTTCCTCGAGGAGGAAAATTCTTGGTTTTGACACATAATCATCCAGATCCAGATTCCATTTCGAGTGCCGCGGCACTCCAGCTAATCTCACGTGTGCTTGGCAATGCAAAAACAACCATTGGTTATGGAGGAGTGATTGGTCGAGCTGAAAATGCACATATGGTGAAGTATCTTAATCTTAAATTAACGCCGATTGATAAAATAAAATTAAGTGAGTTCGATGCGATTGCCATGGTTGACACTCAACCTCGAACGGGCAACAACTCGCTACCAAGTTCCAGGATTCCAGACTTAGTAATTGATCATCACCCAGTCACCAAGCCGAGTCGAAGTGTTCCATTTTTAGACATTCGTGAAGGATACGGTGCGACAGCAAGTATTTTAACCCAGTATCTCTTTCATTTTGGCCTCGATGTAGACCAAAACTTAGCCACCGCGTTGTTGTATGGCATTAAATCAGAGACGCAGGATCTCGCGAGAGAAGCTTATCCTATTGATATTGAGTGTTATCTAAAACTATTTCCTCTGGCCAATAAGAAGCTACTATCAAAAATAGTGAATTCGAGAGTTCCTAGGTCTTATTTTTATTTTTTGAGCAAAGCGATTTCAAACGCTCAGATCTTAGGAAATGCCATTGTGACTCGTCTGGATGAAGTAGAGAATCCCGATATTATTCCTGAAATTGCAGATCTCTTGCTAAGACTAGAGGGTGCAACATGGGCGCTTTGCATGGGCTACTACCAAGAGTCTATTTATTTGTCGATTCGAACCACAAATATTCGAAAAAATGCGGGTCGACTCATGAAGCAGTTAACCAAAAGCAAGGGCACTGGGGGAGGTCACGCATTAATTGCGGGAGGCAAAATAGACATGCCAGGTGAGGCTCCATGGACGGTTCACGAAACTATGGATCAACTTCAGGTGAATTTTTTGAAAAAAGTTCAGAAATATACTCCTACTAAAGTACCACTCATCGCGACAGATGATACGCGATCAGGCAAAAACAAGAATAGCTAAATATGGAAGCCGATATCCATCAAGCGATTTCAGCCTTGCGAAAAAAAATAGAAGGTGATGTTTTTAGCGCCTACGAAAGTCGCATTCCGTATTCATACGATGAATCTATTTTCAAGATGTGCCCATTGTTTGCTGTCGCACCCAAGTCGGAAGATGACCTAAAAGCTATCATCGAATTTGCTCATCAGCACGAGCTTCCTGTTTCTGCAAGAGGTGGTGGAACAGGCATCGCAGGGCAATCCATTGGCTCTGGGATTGTCATTGATTTCAAAAAGTATTTGAACAAAGTTTTGGACATTACGAAAGATCATGTGCTGGTTCAGCCAGGCGTGACGCTCAAGGATCTAAATCTAGCACTCGCTCAATATCAACGGAAATTTGCTCCAGACCCTGGGAGTTATATGAACTGCACCATTGGTGGAATGGTATCGACGAATGCGTCTGGTCCGCACGGATTCAAATATGGCTCAACGCGGGATCATATTTTGGGTCTAAGAGTGATGTGCGCAGATGGTGTCGCTATCCATACGAGTCGAATGGAAGTCTGGTTTGCAAACATGGTGAGTTTAATTAAAAAGCAAAAAGCGATGATTGAATCTCACACGCCTCTCGTTCGAAAAAACTCAAGTGGGTATGCTCTTTTAGAGCTTTGTTCCGATCAACCTTCTTTCGAGCGTTTTTTAGTCGGAACTGAGGGAACCTTGGCATTGGTCACAGAAATTTTTGCGCGATCGAGTCCAATCCCAACAAAAACGATATTAAATATTATAGGTTTTGATGACATGGCATCGGCTTTGGATGCAGCGAGTGAGTATCGAGCGCTTGGACC
>JAGRAY010000178.1 GCA_020434375.1 Bdellovibrionales bacterium
AGGGGCTAGCGTCGCCCCCTCCAGCGGCAAAGCCGCTGGAGCCTCCCCCTCAAACCGCTTCGCGGTTGGAAATTTCTCCAAAAGTACCCCGAGCGTCAGCCCGGGTGGTGCGATTTCGGTCGGCGAAACCGCAAAAGTAAACACTCCGGACGTAAGTCCGGAGAAACTTACTCTTGGTTGTTCACCAATGTGATGGGTACACGCCAATCCCAAAAGCAATCCTATGAATAACCCCCTGATCTTCAAATGGCCCGTTACACTTTCGTGTGTGAATCAAAGAGTTTTTGATGCTCGTCGATGGCAAAGCGATCCGTCATGCCAGCAATATAATCGCAAATCGTTCGAACTTTCGATTCTTCTTTGTATCCTACAAAAAATGACGTTGGAATTTGAGCGGGTCGCTCGTGATAGGCTTCAAAAAGATCCGTTAGAATTCGCTTTGCTTTTTCTTCCATACGCACGACGCGGTAATGGGAATATAAATGATCCCAAAGAAACTGCTTCAGTTCTTTGTTCATCGGGGCCATGTTTTTTGAAAAGCTTGCCTGAAGATTATTAGATTCCCTCAAATCTTCTACGGACGTTATATGGCTATCTTTGAGATTGCTATGCGTTTGATGCACTAGATCCTCAATGAGCAAAGTCATCATTTTTGAAATCACACGATACTTCATCACAGGCCACTCAATGTTGGGATATTGAATCAATACTTTTTCTTTTGCCTGCCTCCAAAGTGCCAATTCATCCAGATGCTGAAGGTCGATCATTTGAGACGAGAGACCATCGTCAATATCGTGGCTGTTGTAGGCAATTTCATCGACAATATCGATCAATTGGGCCTCAAGAGGCGGATTTTTCAGTGGTAAAAGCTCCGAGGGCACCTGCTCCGACTTCCAGTGGCCGGAATGTTTGACGATGCCTTCGCGAACCTCAAAGCTCAAATTGAGGCCTCGAAAACCTGGATAACGGTGCTCTAAAACATCAACAATTCTAAGACTTTGACTATTATGTTCAAAGGTAAAATCTCCATATTTTTTCGTCAAACTTCCCAGAATGCGTTCACCAGCATGTCCGAAAGGCGTATGACCAAGGTCGTGAGACAAAACCAAAGCTTCCATTAGATCCTCGTTCAGGCCCAAAAGACGCCCAACGCTCTTTGCAATTTGTGACACCTCTAAGCTATGAGTTAAACGCGTTCGATAGTGGTCACCCTCGTGATTCACAAAAACCTGGGTTTTGTATTCCATGCGACGAAAAGCCGAACAATGCAGGATACGATCTCGATCTTTTTGAAAGTCAGTTCGGTAATTATCTTTTTCTTCAGCGTAACTCCTTCCCTTTGTTTTAGACACTTTCATGGCATAGGGGGCCAAAGTGGTCTCTTCTCGAGCTTCAAGGTCCTGTCGGGTTAGAATTGGCATATTTTGCTGGACTCCTTATTGAATTAAACTACAATGTTGCGCCTAGTCAAGCGATGAAACATCTCGGATTTAACATTATTGCTGGGTTCTGCCTATGGTTTTTTTCTTTGTCAGCTTACGCAGAGTCGGCTTCCTTAAAAGAATCGCCATATCTTGGTGGAACAACTTATGGTAGGTTCCTATCTTTCTCGCTGTATTCAGGTGTTTACTTTAATGGTTATCGACAAAATTTTGCGCCGAGTGCAACTTCTTCTGAATTCATGGATCGATTAAAAAACATGTATCTCTATGGTCTTAGAGTTGGGCATCCATTTAATTCGAAGATCGAAGCCGAAATTGATTTCATGTATTCACCGACGAAATCGGGTGGTTTTGAACTTTTTGCTTATTACACGTCTATTCATGGCGTTTTGAATGTTCCCATTAATAATCAACTTGTTCCTTATTTTGTTGGGGGGCCCGGCGTTCTCACGCTCAATATTGATCAAATCAGTACCGAGTCAAAACTTGGGCTTGGATTTGGTGCTGGCCTTAAACTTTTTGTCAGTGACCGTTTTGCGTTTCGACCAGAAGCAAGAGGAGTTGCAACGTTTTCAGATTTCAATATTGCATTTCTTGGAAGCCTCATGCTGACCTATTACACTGACTTTAGTCGAACGAAACAAGATAAAGACTTCGACCACGATGGTATCGTTGACAGATTGGACCGCTGCCCAAAAGAACCAGAAACCATCAACGGCTATGAAGATGAAGACGGTTGCCCCGACTCAAAACCCATACCAAAGCCTATAGACACCGATGGCGATGGAATTATCGATCAAAACGATAAGTGTCCCACTGAGAAAGAAACCATCAACGGCTTTCAGGATGAAGATGGTTGTCCAGATGTGATTCAACAACTTCCCAAAGCATTTGTAGAACCCAAAAAAGTAGACACCGACGGCGATGGGATCATGGATGACGTAGATCAATGCATCAAAGAGCCTGAAACAGTGAATAGCTATAAGGACAATGACGGGTGTCCTGATACAGTTCCTGAAGAACTGAAACCATTTTCTGGTGTTATTGAAGGCATTTTCTTTGCGGTGGATTCGACAATCATAGAGCGAGAATCCTATAAAAAACTCGATCAAGCTGTGGCGATCTTAAAGAAATACAATAATCTTACTGTGCTTATCGAAGGACATACAGACTCTACGGGTTCTGCATCGTACAATCTCAAATTATCTAAAGAAAGAGCTGAGAGCGTGCGGCAATACTTAACAAGCCGGGGCGTTTCTTTAGAGCGTCTCTCTATTAAAGGCTACGGCTTTAGTAAGCCCATTGCGAGTAATTCAACCAGTACGGGTCGGGCCCAAAACCGTAGGATAGAGTTTAAAATCCAAGAAAAAGCGCCCAAAAAGAAGACAACGCCAGCAACACCTAAGAAATGAACGTCCTTCTTAAATGGGCAGGACCATTTTTAGTGCTGTTTGGCATCGTATCGTGTCATTACATGCCGTGGTTTTGGAAATCCTATACACACCCAACCTATGGATTTTCACTGACATACCCAAGAAGTTGGACCCTCAAAGAGGGAAGTTCTTTTGGTACAACCCTCACCTTGGTTCCTCCCGAAGACGATCGTCTTTTTTTAACAAACGCAAATCTTGTTGTGGAAGCGAATGCAAACAAACTAACATTGGACAAGCTAACCGAAAAATCAAAAATTCAACTTTCTCAGCTTCTAAATCAGTATGAAGTATTGGCACAAGCACCTACTTCTCTTGGAAACCTCAAGGCAAATGAAATACGCGCCCGCTATCAAGCGACAGAAGGAGAAAGGTTAATCCGAACTTGGATTGCCGTTAGCGATTCATTTGTATACGTATTTACTTTTACATGTCGGATTCAAAATGAGTCTAATTATCTAAAACTATTACCGCATATGATACAAAGCTTTAACTTTTA
>JAGRAY010000179.1 GCA_020434375.1 Bdellovibrionales bacterium
GTATGCGCCACCCTTGGTCTGGCAGAGCTTTACAAAGGCCTCTGCGCCTTTGTACTTTGTACCGTCAGAGGTTAAGAGTATCACTGTTTGTTCACACTCGGAGAGCGGCACGTTCGGAAATTCTTGAATAAAACCATCCTCTCGAAATGACCGTTTCTCAAAAATAGTCCCCAAGACTCTCTCTAAAAACGAAACATTTTGAATACAAAACTTACAGGCACCATCGTAGATAAGTGTGGATTTTTCCGCCATTGAGTAAATATTATACATAAAATTTATGCTGTGAAATGGCGTGATTGTTACGGCAAAGTTATGACAGTCGCATTCATGGTATATACTTGATGACTGGTTGGGTCAGATGCTTCTGAAGTTTGCCATTGCGGTAGGCTGAAATCCAGCATTCGTAGTTAGGATCAGAACAAGTCTCTAACATCTTTTGCTTAATAATAGCATATCCCTCTCCGCCATTCGCTCTGACGGAGAATTTGGCAATATCTTTTTGATGTGTCTTTCTTTCACGTTTTTTTCGTACTGTCACTTCAACACTCCAATCACCTTGGGGTAAATTGGTAAAACGATACTCTGTGGGACTCATACGTTCCAAAATACCTTTGTAGGCATTTCGTGCACGGTAGTTCTCATCTCGTTCTTTCTCCAAATCCATTTTCTCGATAAAATCCATAATGCTCGACACTGGGTTCATATTGCTTAACATCTGAGCCAACGATTCCACTTGCTCTCTATAGAGAAACATTTCAAGACCATCTAGAATTTGATCTTGCATCGCTAACTTAGATGGAACACGAGTAACAAAAGCACTTGCGCGATTTCTGTTGTTAGTGGGAAGAACTGATCTCAACATCTCATCTTTGATCAGAAGTTTCGTGAGAGGTATCATTGTGTTTTTTTGAGCAGCATCGACAGAATTTCCATTTAGCCAAGGAACGTTAATCAAAAATGTCAGTATCTTTCGCGAATAGTACATACGCTTAAAAAGTTCATCTAGAGCATCAACATCGTGAAAAGGAAGATCTCCGTCACCAAAAGCCTTGAGTGCTTCAACTGTTTGCGTGGCAATATCTAAAGGCGTTAGATGTTTGGGTCCAAGGCCTTCTTCGCCATAGGACGCAGAAGCTCTCATATATTGTGTCGTCGCACCCAAGATTCTACGATAGGAACTCATCACTGTGATTTGGTGCATGACAATGGCTTGCCTCCACTTAAAACGCAAAACCTCGATGTCTTCGGTAATTGGTGCCACATTTTGCTCTAGCCAATGACCTGTCATGGGAGCTTCAATTTTTTCTACCCAAGTATTGAGCGCATTTACGTACTCTCCTTCCCGATCAATCAGCTTTTGATATTTTCGAAGTTCATTTTGATATTCATCCCAGGTTTCAATGCCATATTTCCAATTATCATAGGCTGCAGAAAGTGAGGCCGCGACGGTCATCATGACCACAAGATCTGCACCAGGAATTGGAACGACTGCACCTGCAGAAATGCTTGCGAGGAGAATGCCGGTTTGAATAAATATGTCTGACCATACCAATTGCAGATAATCCATTTTGAGATGATCGTATCCACTGGATAATTCAAGGCCTAATTTTAGTTCGACAGCTTCGTACGCTTTAAATCGAATGTTTTCCCTAGGATCATATCGATCTCGTTTGGATTTTTTGTATCGAAGTTCCATGATTTGACTGATCAGCGATCGTCTTGCGTCTACTTCAACGCCCAGTTTTGCCCATGTCTCATAGGTTTCAGCGATATAGGGCTGGGTTGTGTTGACTTCGTCCCAGCAATTGACGAGAGGCATCGTACCAGGAATGGTTCCATACAAGCGATCGAGCTCTACGTAACGCACATTCATGGGAACCGTTTTCAGGCGGTGAGCTTCTATGCTTTTAAGGTCAGAATGCGTTTTCGCAAGATGTTCAAATACAACACCCGCAAAAACAGAAAACTTGCTCATCAGACCCAAAATTTTCGAGGCAGGAGCGACGGATAAGGTTTTATTTTTGATGTCGTTTAAAATCGTTAACTTCCCTATCATCGAAGTCACGAATGTTCCTCCTACAAAGGCTGTGGTTTTTTTGGCAAAATCCGGTTGTGTAATTGACGAATAGGCAATAACCATGGCTTCCTCGGGAGAATAGCCTTCGTTGATAAGACGACCGACATCCATGCTCCATATAATGGCAATAAAGCGAATTTGACTTCGTGTCTCGGTGACCAAAGACTCGGGCGAAAATCCAAGTGCACGTGCAAATTCATTCACAAAATGAACTTCTAACCACCGTAAATTGGCTCGATGATCCTCCGTCATACTATTGGCGATGAAAGCTGCATTGATGTTGATAGCAATTTTTAGTGCCGTGGCCTCATTAAGACCTTCTCTGATCATTGCCAAATACAAGCGATATATTTTGTCTTTCACAAAGGTAGGTAGGCGATGAAAAGAAGCTTCTTCTTCTGGTGATAGCCCTCGAATCTCAACATAGCCCTCGGAAGGCACGGCAAAACTTGCCATTTGATTGATTGCGCGCTCTAAAATTCCGTCTCTTGCGAATACTTTGGCAAACCCCGTACCCAGAGTACCAGAGCCATCTTTGGGCATTTTTGATTTGTCGATCTCAAATTCATTCAAGAAATTATTGAGCGCGGTGTAGTCCTGAGTTTCAACCAATGCTGCCAAATACGCATAATTTCTTGCGTTTCGCTCAACGTTTTTCGTACTACCCAATAAAATAATCAAAGCATCTCTTGAATTAAAATCCAACTTGAGTTTAGGATAAATATCTGTGAGCAAAACTTCTGCTGCCGCGACGTAATCACCTCTATTTAAAGCATCGCGAATGGCGGCTTTTCTGTCAAAATAGACCTGTTGAGCTCGAGGAGGTTCAGCATTTCGTGTCAAATCTAGGGCTTCTTCCCATCGATGGTGCAAAATGGCATCAACCAGAAGTTCCATTCGAAGCAGTGACTGCGTTCGACCTTTCTCTAAAATACCTTTGATTTGTTCTAACCAGTATTCACGTTGGTCTTCGGGAAGACTATCCATTGCCGATTCGATTTTACTAAGAAGTATGCTGACTCTTGCGTCACCGCTCAACCTTCGATGGACCTCGGCTCTAATAAAATCGGACATCAATTGCTCAGTTGTATTATACGGGTATGTGTATCGAATTGTAGATCGCGGCTCGGTATGGTTTACTCCAGGCATAAGCCTTGTTTTAACAAGCTCCCAATTATGTATTTGGATCAAAACTTGAAGCTCTCTAATTTGGCGATACTGCAAGGAATATAGAACATCTTTCCATCCTTGGGGAAGATCTGTTCTTAAAGAAAGGATTCGTTC
>JAGRAY010000017.1 GCA_020434375.1 Bdellovibrionales bacterium
TATGGCACCTAACCCTACCTGTTCTGCAACCATGTCTTTATTTTCAAGCTCAGGATTTTTTTCTTCGACCGTTTGTCTGGCCATTTCAACCGATTTATCAATAACATCTTTTAGAAAAACAATATTCCCTTTTCGAGTCGACATTGCTTCGTCGCCAAATGCCATGTGCCCAAACATAATGTGTTCACACTTCTTATGCCAAGGCTTACCCATTAAATCTAACAACTTGAACAATTGTTGAAAGTGCAATTTTTGAGGAGTGCCCACAACATAAAGCATTTGATCAAAACTAAATTTTTCTTCTCTATAAATCGCAGCCGCAA
The DNA here is from genome assembly GCA_020434375.1 of Bdellovibrionales bacterium. Lineage (GTDB taxonomy): Bacteria > Bdellovibrionota_G > JALEGL01 > JALEGL01 > JAGRAY01 > JAGRAY01. The sequence continues at coordinate 324 of JAGRAY010000017.1, forward strand.
GATCTCTTGTCATGTATAAAGAACTCTCGTCTTTTTTTTGAATCAAGCAAGTGTGTAAATTGTAGGGCTCAAGATCTACAATAAGCGCACGCTCACTCTCTTTGGCAATGCCTTGAGCCTCAAGATCACTAACAAGCTCGGGCAGCAAATGTACGTAATAACTTTCACCCCAAAAATGATCAAACTCGACCCCAAGCCTTCCATACAATCTGGAAAGTTCTTTCATGGTCATTTCTCGAAACCATTCCCAAAGTTCTTTGGCGTCAGAATCTCCCTTTTCAAGTTTGGAAAACCATTCACGCGCCTCATCAATTAATGTCGGGTCGCTCACTTCTTGTTCGTGAAATTTCACATAAAGCTTGTATAAGGCATCCATGGGATATTCTTGAAGATCTTCTGCCTTTCCCCAGCGCCTATAGGCCGACATGAGCTTTCCAAATTGTGTACCCCAATCTCCTAAATGATTGATTCGAACGACTTTCCATCCACGGGCCTGAAAAATCCTTGATAGACACGCGCCAATATTTGTTGATCGCAAATGGCCGATGGAAAAAGGCTTTGCAATATTGGGCGAAGAAAATTCAATAATGGCCAACGGAGGTGCTTTGGAGTCTACAAAACCATAGGAAGTAGGCTTACTTAAAATCTGATTTAATGTTTTTCGCGTAAGAACATCCGTTTTCGCATAAAAATTAAGATACCCTGAAAGGGCTTCGACTCTATCAACATCTTCAGGAAGTTCTGATTTTTCGATTTCCTTTTTAAAAACTTCAGCTAAAATTTTAGGCGCTTTTTTTGCTTCTTTAGACCATCGAAAGCAAGGCAACGCACGATCACCCTGATGGTGATGCGTAGGTATTTCGATAGCTCTTAAAACATCATTAAGGTCTTTTTTTAGAACTTGTGAAATGAATTTTGCGATCGTTGTGCTTAAGTCATCTGTCATCATTTGATTCTAACCAGGAGGCCAATTAAATGCGCGCCCTCCGAGTAAATGAAGATGCAGATGAGACACCGATTGCCCCCCATCCTTACCTGCATTGATATTTAATCGATACCCTGAACGGTCTAAGCCGTGAGACGATGCTAGCATTTTAGCCGTCAATAGTAGAGATCCTAGCATACTTTGATCTTCTTGATTGCATTCCACAATGCTACTTATATGTCTCTTTGGAATAATCAAGATATGAACAGGAGCTTGAGGGTAAATATCGTTAAATGCCAGAAAATGCTCATCAGAAGCAACCTGTTGACAAGGAACCTCTCCCTTAATGATTTTGCAAAAAATGCATGTTGAACCCAAGTTGCTTTCCATCTTAAATTGGGTTTAGATCTACTATAAATTCATGAAATTTTCCAAACTGTCGTATTTCTTTTTTTTTGGCCTATTCGTCATCATAGTAGGCTGCATAAGCTGCCAAAAACAGCTCAGCTCGCATCATGAGCTATGGGACTCTCTCTCTCCCGATGAACAGCGTGCTCGTATTGTGTCAGACTCACGAACCATACGACGAAAATATGCCAAAGACTGCAGCACCTTTGTGGCCAATGTTTACTTAAAAAATGGATTTCAGTTTTTTGAAGGTGCGCGGCAACGTAATATTCGGGGCAATGGCGTCAAATTGATTTTTGACTTTGTAAAACGAGATGGAATGGTTTTTGACAATAGGCTTCCTAAACCAGGAGACCTCGTTTTTTTTTCAAATACTTATGATCGAAACAGAGATAGAAAGCTTAACGATGATCTCACGCATATAGGTATCGTTGTAGACATTGAGCCTAAAGGTGTTGTTCGATTCATTCATGTGATCCGTGATCGACCCATTGAAAGTGTCTTGAGCCTTAATACTCCAAATAGGCCTCGAAACGCAGACCAAATTATTAATGACTACCTTCGAAGAAAAACATTCCGTGACGCCCCCGGAACGCCATATCTTAGTGGACAACTTTTTTTTGCTTTTGGAAGTTTATTCCAAAATCCTCAAGACCCTGTTGACTTGACGGACGGGTAACAATCCAATAGAAGCTTAGCCACCATGACCTTTTTAGTCCCCGAACTCACTCAAAATGGATTTGAGCATATTAGTTTCTTCTATGACCGAAAAACAGCCATCAAAGCCATTGTCTCAATTCACAATACGTCGTTGGGTCCTTCTTTAGGAGGATGCCGTTTTTACCCGTACGCTTCCACCGACGCGGCCTTGAAAGACGTCATGCGCCTCTCGGAAGCCATGACCTATAAGGCCGCTGTGGCAGACCTTCCACTCGGGGGAGGCAAAGCTGTCATTTTTGGGAATCCAAAATCAGATAAATCCCCAGAAAAACTCAAAGCATTTGGTTCATTTGTGGAGCGACTTGGCGGTGCATATATTACAACAGTGGATTCAGGCACCACGTCAGAAGATATGATTCACGTTCAATCGCAAACGTCTCATGTCGTGGGAGTATCGTCTAAACATGGTGGTTCCGATGATCCTTCGCCCAATACAGCCATAGGTGTTTTTGAAGGTATTAAAGCATGCCTTGAAACACAATTTGGGTCACCGGAAATTAAAGGACGTCATTTTGCTATACAGGGTATTGGTAATGTTGGTTACCGTCTGGCTAAACTTTTAAGGCAAGCTGGAGCAAAACTTTCTCTTGCCGATGTTCAGGAAGAAAAATTGAAAGTAGCTTGCAAAGAATTGGATGCAGATCAATATACGACCGAATCCATTTTTTCGGTGGCCTGCGATGTATTTTCTCCTTGTGCCATGGGAGGCGTCATATCGCAAGAGTCTCTAGGACGTATTAAAGCACCTATTATCGCCGGTGCTGCCAATAATCAGCTTGCCGACGCTTCCGTCGCCAAAGCCATTCTAGAAAAAAATATTCTTTACGCTCCTGACTTTGTGATTAATGCAGGAGGACTCATTCATGTTGCTCTAGATCTTAAAATTTTAAATATGGAACAAATTGAAGAAAAGACTCGAAAAATAGGCCAGACATTGAAAACTATTTTCGAACGGTCAAAAGCAACTACCACCCCAACTCATCAGATCGCTATCGAGTTTGCTAAAGAAAAATTGCACTGATATGGGCCACGTGCATGTTTCTGCCGCTTCACTAACTAAATCACAATACAAGAAACTTTTTGCCGCAGTCATTTTAACTGCGATTTTTTGCGTGGTTGAAATTGTAGGAAGTTTTCTAAGTCATAGTCTTGCGCTAGCATCTGATGCGGGTCATATGTTTATTGATTTGGCGGCCCTGCTGTTGGTGCTTGTAAGTGCATATTTAAGTCAACGCCCGGCTCCGCCTCAAAAAACTTATGGCTACTATCGCCTAGAAATTCTGGCTGCATTTCTTAACGGGGGGTTTCTTCTTTTCATTGCGTTTGAAATCCTGCGATCCGCTTTTTCCAGATTTTCGACCCCGCCCGAAATTCATGTCGATATCATGCTGTCTATTTCACTAATGGGCCTCCTGATCAATTTGATCTGCATGTTTCTTCTTAAAGATCATCATCACCATTTGGGAGCACGATCAGCCTATTATCACGTGATGAGCGATTTTCTATCTTCGATCGGAGCTATTTTCGCCGCTTTTGTCATTGCTTGGAAAAACTGGCTTTGGATGGACCCCTTGATCAGTGTGGTGATTGCACTCCTGATTCTGTGGAACGCAAAAAGCTTGATCTTTGAATCTGCAGAAATCCTTCTGGAAGGAGCTCCTGGATCCACGCCACTAGATCAAATTAGAAGCACGCTCACAAGTGTTAATGGGATTCACGGAATTCACGATCTTCATGTCTGGACTATTGGATCTGGGTTTGTCTCTGCAACTGCTCACATTCTTGTTCTTCCCATGGATATTCGAGAAAGCGAAAAAATAGTTCAAAAAGCAGCAGGCGAACTCAGTCAAAAGTTTGGAATAAAACACTCTACCTTTCAGGTTGAATGCGCAAATATTCCTAAAGAAGCAACGACGATTCAACCTGAATCAAAGCAATGCAACTAAATTGAATTTTCATCTGTCCGTTTGGATTTTTCGTACTCCATTCGCTTTTCGATAAGCGCCATGGCTGATCGAGCTTTCCTACGAACCTCAGGACTAGGGTCTCTATCTACTATTTGTTCAAGAACAGGCAGAGCCCTTGGATCTACAAGTAACCCAATAGACACAACCGCCTCCTGGCGGACTTCTGCTGAGGTGTCACGAAGCGTTTCAACGAGACCTCCAAGAACGCGATTGTCTCCCATAATGCCTAACATTTTTGCAGCATTTTTTCGCACAAGTTCAAGAGGGTGACTTTTAGCTGTTCTTATCCAATATTCGAGGTGTTCCTGGTCGTAAGTAATTTCTGCTTTTGAAGTAAAACTGATCAATACAAGTAAAAACCAAAACACTCTGAATAATTGCCGCATTTAGTTTCCTCGCCTCACATGGTTCTCATTAATCCAGACAAGATCAAAATATTCTCGCCCAACCTCCTGACATTTACCACGATCCAATTGTTTTTTAACGGAAGATTCATTTATTTTTTTCCTTTGAAATGAACTACGGATCAGTCCGACTCGCACATAAGGGTTAGCCTTTTGGGTTGGCAGTATCTCGGTTCTTTTAGAACCGACGCGTGTACCAAAATCCATATCATAAAAAAGTAAATTAATTTGAGCCAACTGAGGAATTCTATCAAATGCTTCTTTGGCACCTTTGCCATAGGTTCCCCTTCCAAAAAGCATCCATCTAAATGCTTCGCAAATTTCGTCGCTGGCACCCCTAGATTGAATATTATTCCAGTAAGATATTTCGGCAATGTATGTGCCATCACTGTTTCTTTTAAACTTTACATCGTCGTCAGGATTTCTGCGTTCATTCTTGATCAAAAACACTTGAAAAAACTCACCAAGATTTTTGATATCCCTTTCAGTACTTCCCCAAAGTGGACTTGATTTCAAGGCGATAAGAACAAAAAAAACACTGAAGCTTGTTAGCGTTATTTTCGAAATCTTCATTGCACTATTTTAACACATCATCAATTAAAAGCTCTGGGTTACACCAAAATAATAGCGAAGTGGAAAAGACTCTGAAAGACTTTTCGCTACATCAAAACGTAGTAAACTAGGGTTTACACCGAGATATTCTACATGTAGGCGAATGCCATAACCCACATCTGACTGAAAGTCTTTAACGTCAAAAAGGTCTGAAAAACCACTTCGACGGTCTACTCCTCCCAAAACCAAGTTATCAGCCTTCTCTTGAACTGTATCCGTGACTCTCCCTACATCAGTAAATAAGGCTCCTTGGATATCCCTGATTCGAAAAAGACCCAGATTAATATCCAAGTCTTGTTTTAGAAAATGGCGATACTCCGCACTCGCCAAAAGAACATGTCTACCTCTGAATCGATCATCATCGAATGGCAACCCTCTCATATTGAAAATACCGCCCAATCTCGAGTAGGCCTGAGTTGGCATATCTGAAGGGCCAGAATATCCAAGACTGCCCCTGACAGCCAAGAGATGACTTGGATGATTTAATATTGGCCACAACCATGACCCCGAAATATTAAATTTGAAGTAATTTTCGTCCCCGCCCAATAGATTTGAACCTGCTGTTGCACTAATGCTTGCGTAACCACCTTCCAACGGATTGTTAAATGACAGCTGGCTACCTGTAAAATAAGACGCTGTCAGAGACGACAAGTTAACGGTCGGACTCACCGAGCTTATGACCGGATTTGGCAAGGAGGCATCAGAAACCACCACATCGTCTGCATCAATATGATTAAATTGATAAGTTAAGCTCACACCGTGTGCTAAACGAAGACGATCTATCAGTTTGCCAAATAACCTGGTAAAACCAATATCTCCTCCGTAGGTATCGCCAAAATAGAAGAAACCAACGCCATATCGATTGTACCCTCCAAATGTTCTTCTAAATTGACCCGACAAAAGCAATTCAGGTTGGTTCTGATTGAAATCATAATTCATAATAATTTGAGTTAAAATAAACTTCATTTTAGGAGGTCTTCGATTGTCGCTTAGATAAGTTTCAAGAAGGCGACGCCGAGGATCAATTTCGACGACTCTTAGTCGATCCTGCGTGGAAAATTTAAATTTGTGGATGGTTCCATCGCCTTCCCATTTATAAAGATAACGTTCTCCAGACTTCGTAAAAACTCCAAGTTCAACTGGCACATTAACTGATGGATTTATTGTTTTTTTAATAACCACTTCATGCTCATAGCCATTTTCGTTTCTAGTCGATTTTTTAGATACAATCGCAAAATTGACTGCCTTCGGAGGCAAAAGCCAGCGCTGAAATTTTTCCTCAAGTTGAATCTCATTCGTTTGTTTACTTAATGCTTTCTGAAACGGCATGTTGATTTTGACATAGTCGTCAATGAGATCCGAAACCTTTTTTGCATCGAGTTCATCTTGCAATTTGGCATACACAGTGCGGCCTCTGGCCATTTGATGATTAAATCTTAGTGGATCATCTCTAACGGGATCGTAAGGATAAATCGTATCGTAAAAGGTATCTACAAAAGCAAACTGCGGGGAGTACACCAGTTGGTCAATAACGGGTAAAAAACTAAAGAGCTTTACAGCTTTTAGATTTCTCGCATCCCGATATAAATATTGGTTGTCGGTCATGAATTTTTCTGTCCAATACCACGACAACATTTCTAAAATGGTTTCATATTGATGTGAGTTTTCTAAATTTGAAACCTTGTTAAAAAACAGTTGATAGAAAAGCCCCGTAACGATTGGAACCGTATGATATTGCTTCAACGATTCAATTAACTTAAAAGCCCTGTCCGAAACAAAGAGCATGCCTTCTCCTTGACGAACCAAGGCCTCTCGAATAGGGGCTTGCACTGCGACAAGCTTAGCGGCAGAAAGGCCCTCAAGTTCTGACTGTTTTTCAACATAATCGAGCCATCGAACAAAAAACTCTTCAAAGGACGTTTTAACAGTGGGTCTTTCCCCGCTCGGAATGAACATTTCGATATGGTGTGTTCGACCAAAAATTATAGTTTTTTCAAAATCTGGTCTTAACGAAACACTTATTTGTCTGGCATTTTGTGCCACCACATGGTGCGTTCTCGATGATTGACGATACAATTCGCCCTGAAGAACAATATTTAAGTTGGGCGAAAAGATATCAATAGACCATTTGGCTAAAGGTGGAAAGTCATGAAGCATGAATTGGTTATCATTCAACGCCGGAATATACGGGTACCATCCACCTGAAAGTGTTATTTGTTTTTTGTACCAACCAAAAGCGCCGTACTTCTCTGGAACTCTTAAAATACAATTAAACCGAATTTCCTGGGTTTGTCCTGGAGACAACGGCTTTTGAAGTTCCACTATACTTAGAGTGCCCGAAGGAAATTCGGCATCCTTCGTAGGGGTAATTTTAGCTCTTTCACCTGAAACTGTTGCATTTAGAATATTAATTTCTCCAGCAGAAAATCCATCTGGATAAACCAATCTGTAATTAAGATCATTGAGATTTGGAAGCTCTGATTTAAACCGATTTGGATAGAGAACTATTGGAATTTCCCTTAGAGCAACATCAGATTGATTTATTAAGGTCGCCCGAAGCAATAGCGTAATTTCTCGAGATTTTGAGAAATTAGAAAAATCCGCGTTCAAATGGTAATTTCTGACGAGTTGATCTTTGGCATTCGCACCCGATCCCAAAAAAAGTAACGCCAAAACCCAAAAGAGTAGATTTTTTCTACAATAAATCCAGTGGGTTGCATTAATATTCAACATGGTTTAAAATACTTGTGAAGGGCGGGCTTTGTTTGTAGTATTGGTTCTTGCCATACGTTCAACTTAAAACAACAAGAGAGTAGCAGATAACTAGCTGATATGAAAACACTTTTTAATACGATTCTTGTACTATCTTTATGCAGTTGCGCAACAAAAACAGCTTTGCTCGAAACGCCAAGCGATAAACAAAAAAAACCGTGTTCGTTAACTGATACCAACAAATGCGATAGACCTGCAGATCAAAAAACCGCTTCGAGCGACGAGATTAAGCCATTCTTTGAAAGTGTCGGCCCACTAGCAACATTTGATCGAAATACTCAGGAGCCTCCTATAGACACAGAGGGTCTAGAGGCAGAACTTCAGGATGAAACCACTGACGATGGCATCATTGAATTTGACATTCCGGTTGTCATGAATGCCAGCGTTGAAAAATGGATTAATTATTTTCAAACGAGGGGAAAAAAATACTACGCAGCATGGCTTGAACGCTCTGGCAAATATATCCCCATGATGCAAAATATTCTAGCGGAGCATGGATTACCCAAAGATTTGGTTTATCTCTCGATGATCGAAAGCGGGTTTAAACCCTATGCCTATTCTCGTGCACGAGCCATGGGACCTTGGCAGTTTATTAGGGGCACAGGATCACGGTATGGTCTTCGCGTCAATTGGTGGATCGACGAGCGAAGAGATCCTGAAAAATCTACCATTGCGGCAGCTCAACATCTCAAAGATCTCTATGATCAATTTAATCATTGGTATCTTGCAGCAGCTGGCTACAATGCCGGTGCCATGAAAATTACGCGAGCTATCAAACGTTATAGCACCGATGACTTTTGGGAAATGTCTCAAGCTAAGTTTAGATACTTAAAACCCGAAACAAAGAATTATGTGCCCAAGCTATTGGCCGCGGCTATGATTGCTAAGAAACCTGAGGACTATGGGTTTACAGATATCAACTACGAAGAACCTCTTCAATATACAAAAGTTCATGTACCAGAGTCGATTGAATTGTCTGTGGTGGCTCAAGTTCTTGATATCGACCGCGACACCTTAGTGGGTCTAAATCCTGAGCTCTTAAGAGGCGTCACGCCTCCTAATTTTCCTGATTACGAAATGAAATTACCCGTCGGAAAAGACAAACTTTTCTTAGAAAAATATTCTGAAATTCGTGAAAAATCAGCGACTCAAGTGGCCCGATATGTGGTCAGGCGAAACGACACATTGGGCGGAATTGCGCGGCATCACAGAGTGTCCATTCGAGCCATCATGGGTATCAACAAACTTAGAAGCTCTAGAATCTATCCCGGTCAAAGCCTCATTATTCCTGGTAATGTTCGAAAGGAACCAACATCTAGAACCAAAGTTAAAAAGTCTCCAAAAACACAAGCGAGCGTGACCAAGCATCGCGTAAAAAAGGGCGAGACACTTTGGTCTATTTCACAGGCTTATAACGTTTCCATTAGTGATTTAAAATCTTGGAATCGTGTATCAAATGCCTCAGAAATCATGGCTGGAAGACGCTTGACAATTTACGGTGAAAAATCTTCTGAAAACTCACTTCTTCACCCAAAACAACCAAGGCAAACTCCAACCTGGATCAGCTATAAAATCCGGCGTGGTGACTCCCTATGGACTATTTCAAAAAACCATGGCGTAACAATAGGAGATCTTCGCACATGGAACGAACTAGAAAACGGCAAAATTTACCCCGGCCGCACCTTGAAAATTAAGGCTAATTAGCTAGAGGCCGTATCTCCTACCAAACTCTTTTTAGACTACATTTCTTTCAAAATTATTTTATAGTAAATTAAATATAAGTTGAAACACCAAAGTAAATTTTGGAAGTTGCCTACTGGCTCCGTCGCTACGCTCCAAGTCGCCATACGTCAATCTTCCAAAATTTAAGCAGTATCAACTAAATTTTAAAATACTATAGTAAATAAGACCTCGTGTTAAGGCATCAACTTTGATGCGATCAATGGGTCGACAAACTGGCCCGAATTTTTATCAATCATTGCCCAGTGAAGGTGATAGCCGCGAACAGCTCCTGTTTGCCCCATTTTTGAAATCACTGTACCCTTTGTTATCACTTGGTTGAGTTGGTTTTTGGCTGAGTCGAACGATTCCAAATGACAAAGAGCCGATACATATTTTCCGTGATCGATCAAAGCTGTCACACCATGAAGGTCTAGATCGAAGATAGCGATGACTTTTCCATCCGCAGGTGCAACAATGTTAGGAATGCTTCCTGGCGTATAAATATGTGCATCAACGCCAAGATGCATAGCTGAAGTGTTATTGTAGATGCGTCGAAAACCAAAGTAACTCGAGATGACTATCTCGAGAGCTACAGGGTTAGCGTTTTTTAACGTTGTTTTCCTGTTAACTGGAGCAATCAATTCTGAAGGATTATCTAGGTCGAGAGGATACATGAATTGAAGACTGTCAGTCGCCGTATAACTTGAAGCCTTTGCCAGATCTAAGAATTGAGTTTCTTCTGATTCTCGAATCGCCTCAGAAACAGAATCAATAGATAAACGTTCTTTGGGAACCATGTAAAAATTCATATAGGAGCCTATTGAAGTAGGGTTGGTTGTGAGCGTGGTTGAATCAAATAGCTTTTGGCGTGTGGCGAGCTCGCTTTGAGCGCTGCCAGAGAGACTGATGGCGTGTTCATACTTTTTTGTTTCAAGTGACTCTGCAAAATCTTCGTTCGTGGTCGCTTGGTTGGACGTAGCGAAGCATATATGGGTGTCAGTGCCTATTTTTTTGGTTCCAACGGCAGAACGATTAGCGTTATTCGATTGAGTTGATGAAAAAGATTCAGCAGCGCCATCTTCCACCAAGCTAAACGTTGAACTCAATACGAACTGGTGATTTTGAAGGTTCGAATTGCTTGGAAAATTGGTTTCAATTTCGGAATTGCCTTGCGAGTCTAAACTGAGAAAAGCTTTGGCACTACTTTCTTTCTCGCCTTTGAACTCCTCACCCCATGCAAAATGATGTCCTTCATAGTTGTTTGTCCCATTATAGGGACCGTTAATCGCCGCGATCGCATGGGGAAACATTTTAAGAATAGTGGTTGGTGACGTGGGTGATGTTGATACATAGATTTCAAGAGAGTAGTCGCTTTCTGGTTCACAGTGTTCAGTTATAGATGCTTGTACAGAACTGCCAGCACCGCCTGCACCTGCACCTGCACCGCCTGCACCTGCACCAGCACCGCCTGTGTTTGTCTGTTTAGGCTCAGGATTTTTTGTCGTGGTTTTTGGTTTATCGTCGTTGGTTTTTGGGGTGGCATCCGTTTTGGGTTCGTTACAGGCAGCCAATCCCAGGCAAACGATGATCCATATAAATTTCGTCAGCTTAGCCCTAAATAGGTAGTGTCGCCTTGGAACTCCCATGGGCTTTTTTAACACAAAGCATTATATTTTTCATTACATTTCTTTAAGGGGAGATTTGAAGGCTTTCTATCTGGGCTTTGGCCTTTTTATGGTATTCATTTTTTGGGTCAGGAACGTATTTTAAGACCTTTTCAAAAAGATCAATGGCGCCCGCGGGGTCCTGGGCCATTTCTTTTAACGCTAGACCTTGCCTGTAAATGTCTTTCGCTTTTTTATCCAATTGCTTTCGGGCGCTACCTATAGCTTTTTTTATTTCTGGTCTGGAAGGGTATTTTTTTGCAAGTACCTTAAGATCTTCGTAGCCCATAAGAGGGTTGTCTGAATTTAGTTTTGCTTGAGCTGACTTAATATCGGCAGCGACTATTCCGCCAATCTGCTTTTCGATCGATACAAGAATTTTTTTTGCTGAACTCTGATAGGGATGCCCCTTTTTTTGTGCCACTTCTTTAAGTAAAGTCTCTGCTGATCCAAGTTTTCCGTTTTCGTATTCTTCAACACCTTGAAAATAGATACGGTTGAGTTCTTGGCGATTCTTCTTTTCGGCAATGGCTTCGCGTTTTGCTTGTTCAGTTACGGCTTTGAGAGCCTCAACGGTCGTCGAACTATTTTTGCTAGTTGGGTCGATTGATTCGATTTTATCTTGTATTTTTTTTGCTTCAGAAAATTTCTTTTTTTCAATCAGCTGCTGATGGTCTTCAATGAGATCTTGCAGGGTATCCTTTTTTTCTGCTATAGCCTTTTGGTTTTGGCGTTCCTTTTCCTTTTGCTCTTCCCTTAAAATTTGTATTCTTTGAAGAAGTCTAAGAGCTTCAGAATTGTCCGGTGCGATCTTTCCTAGAATCACTTTGACACGTATTTCTGCATCATTGAGTTTATTTTCATCGATAAGCCTTTGTGCCTCGGACAAGTGATATAACGCAATTCGAGCTGATTCATCTGCTTTTCGCGTGCTCGTTTGAGCGACGTCTTTCTTAGGATTAATACTCGACATGACCATTATTGCCAAGATGCCCGCTGTTCCTAAAATAACGCCTGCAGCCGTTAAAATTCGCCAGTCTGATAACCATTCTTCCACAAGAAATAGTTTTGAGCTAATCGGTCGTTCGATAACTCTTGGTTTTTTAACTTGAGATCGAGAGTCGCCCACAAGAAATTCAAAACGAGATTTTCCCACTTGTATAATATCGTGATTTTCGAGCTCACGTTTTTTGACGGGCACCCCATCAACATATGCTCCGCTATTTGAATCTTTGCTTTCAATTATAAAGGTTGAATCGTTGCTTTTTATCGAAGCCTTTCGCGTGGGGTAGTCGTCACTCAAAATTCGAATATCGGACTTTTCATCGTTACCAAAAACAAGCTCATCTTTGTTTATTTGAATTTCTTCGCCAAGGTGATCATGGTCAAGTTGAACAAGGCGTGCAAGAGAACGTTCTTGCCTCTTGGATTCCTTTGGGCTTTGATCAATGACAGTTTTTAACGAATCTTCGTCAGAGGTAATCTCAGATAAAGAAGGGTCTTCCCTTTCGTTTTCTGCTGTATCTTCCTCTGGAATGACCACGGTATGGATTGATTCTGACGCAGGAGCATTTTCCAACTTATTGTGAGAGTGCTCCTCAATAAGATGTTTTATGCTTTGGCTAGATGTCTCTTTGTTGTCGGGCTTTGGAACGACCGAAATGGCCTCCAAAAAATTGCCCGATGAAAGTCGATCACTAGATTTTTCTTCAACAAAAGTGGCTTTGGGGGAAGTTCGATTTTCTTGTAAAGTCTCAGTTTTCTTTTTTAAATGATCTTCTTTCAGCTCATCAAATGCTGATGGCTCGATATAACTTGTAACCGTAACTTGTTCCTGATCTTTGTCAGGAAGATTTGCTACGAATTCTAATTCGAAAGGCCCGATAAAAAATCTGTCACCAGATCGTATATTGGTTTTGAAAATGCGTTCACCTTTAAAGCGTGTACCATTGTCACTTCGGAGATCTTCTAGAAACCATTGTCCATCTTCAAAGTAAATTTTTGCGTGGCGACGAGAAATTTTTGGATTTGCAAGTGTCAAATCGTTTTGGCGAGAGCGACCTAGGTAAAAGGTGTCTCCCGGAATATCAGCAGTAGCAAAAAGTTCTCCAGATCGGCGTGCTATGATTTTCACTTTGACCTTATCCTCAACTGCTCTTCTGCGTCTTTGATTTTTAGTCGAGTGTTTTCGTAGGTGCTTTGGTCGAAATTCTTGGTCAGAGCCATGACGATTCGCCATTCATTAATGGCACGTTCGTAATTAAGTTTTTCGTACTCACGCGCACCATTTTCATCGTACATGGCAATGCGAGCTCGGAGCTTAACATCCATTTGGTTTAATTTGGCACGTGATGATGTATCACCTGGGCGTGCGGCGACGACTTTTTGTAAGTATTCGATGGCTTTGTTGTAGTCGTCATATTGCATCACGGCATCGGCTTGACTGAGCCATTCGCTTACCTGTTGATCAGTGGCCTCCATGTTTGTTAAAGCCGGAGTTGGCTCCAAATCGTCTATGTGTTTCAAAGTCATGTTTGGCTCATTTTCTACAGGCATTTGATCTGAAGTGTTTGACATCAGCCATCCCAAAAGTACGAGCAGAAATAATAGGGTACCGAAAACGGTCCACCGTTTTGCAGGTGAAAAACCTATGATTTTTAATCGAGCGTGGTTCCAAAGCTCGCGAAGAACCTTTTTAGAAGCCACGTGCTCCTCATTTGCCACTTTGAATCGAGAATCTCCAATTTTTAATACGTCATTTAGATTGATGGCTAGTTTGGTGACTTTTTGTTGATTGACAAAAGTGCCGTTTTTGCTGTTCATGTCTTGCAATAGTAATCCAGTATCTTGAACAAAAAGCGTTGCATGATGCCGCGAAACTGGCTTTTCTGGGATGATAATGTCGTTTTCTTCTGTTCGCCCGATTCGAATCTCATCTGCAATAAGTACGAACTCTCGTCCTTTTACCGATCCGCTTAGGCCAACAAGTAACCACCGCGTCAGATTCATTTGTCTTCCGATTCCTCCATAGCTCGTTGAATAGCATCATACAGAGGTTCAAAATCTTTGAAAGGCGCTTGTGTTTTTGTAGGAAGATGTCCCGACCTCCATTGATGAATTTTTTCAGCCAGCTTATTTGCCGGGTTTGCTAGCGTCTTCGTTAAAAGCCACCCTAAAAACAAAGCAAGTCCAATTGCAGATAGTGTAAGCAGGGTGAGGAGCCGTGTCATTTCGGGTAGGGAGCCGATCGCATCTTTTGCAGAAAAAACGATCTTAGCGACCCCTATGGTTTCATATGTGCCCATTTTATCGTTGTAGGTTCGAATGGGGTGTACAAATGTATACGTTTGCGCATTTGCATTGAAAGCCGGCATGATTTTTTGATCAGAGACTTGAGCTAGAGCGTCAAGCGTAAAGGGATGATTGTCGAGTTGGTTCATTTTTGAAACGGGAGCTGCAATTCTTCCTTTCGAATTGATAATAAAGGCTTGTTTGACGCCTTTTTCTCGAAGAACGGTGTCAACATCCAAAAGTAGTTCATTGTTGAGACGTAAATCTTCTCGATTTTTTTCAGCCAGATATCGCACCAATTCGTGTGCACGCTGTAAAGATTCATCTTTGAGTTTCGTCTCAATAAGGTTCTTGTAAGACATGCCAGACAAAATGGCGATGCTCAAAAAAGCAATTCCAAAAACAGATGTAAGAAGTGGCCAAAGTGATCTAGGGCGCAGTTTGTCGGCAATAACTTTTGTTGCAGCTAGGTAAGCACTCGGTCTTGGAGAAAAAGACTCGGGTCGAATGGTCGAAGCTTTGTCATTTTGATCGAGATTTCGATACTCGATGACGACTTCCCCAAGCATAATTTTGTCACCATCTTTGAGATGTCCTGTAGAAATAAACTTGCCATTAATGGCGGTGCCGTTTGCGCTGCCACGATCCAAAAGTGTGGCTTGATCGTTTTCGATAATGAGCTCCGCATGAATTCTAGAAATTTGATGGGAAAAAATCTGAATGTGAGCTTGATCTCCACGACCAATCGTATAGCGTCCGTTGGAAAGCGGTACAGTTTTTTGATCCGTATTACCTGCCAGAATGATTAACAAATGGTTCATGCTGCCTGAATCCTTAAATGATGACCGATCTTCGTGAGTGTATGCTGAATAACGCCAGCTGGAAGTTCGATTGCCGAGTGCGCACTCCAGAAAGTTTTTGTTAAACGGTAGGGTGGCAACTTTGAATATAACCCCAAAACGACAGAATTCGAATTTATAAAAATTACATCGATGGTGAACTTCATAAAAAAGGTATGGATAGACTTACAAGGAACCAACCAAAGTCCTGAAGACTCTGCGAGATTATTTGACCCCAATAAGCCTTTAGCTCGATCCAAAAATGATTCTGCTTTAATCATATGACCGGCCAATATTGAGTTGTTTTCACTGTTGATGACCGAATAGGGCACTAAAAAAATGATCCTTTCAAAAATCCAATGATAGTTGGTCCTAAGACGACAATGAAAATGGCAGGGAAGATACAAAAAACAACTGGAAATAAGATAATCTGAGAGGCCCTAGCTCCTGCTGTTTCAGCAGCTTGAAAACGCCGCGCTCTTAACTGTTCTGATTGAGCTCGAAGAACTTGTCCTACCGATGCTCCCAATTGGTCAGTTTGAATAAGCAGTGTCGTTAATGACGTAATTTCTTCTGTTTGTAGTCGTTGATTTAGATTTCTAAGCGCATCTGATCTGGTGGTCCCAAGGCGTATCTCTCTAAGCATATATTCCAATTCTTGGATCAAAACATTGGACTTAGATTTTTGACATAATCGAGAGATCGCAGCAATAAAATCAAGCCCAGATTCGACAGAAAGAGTGAGTAGGTCAGTAGTATAGGGCAATGCTCGAATAATAGCTTTTTTGCGAATGCGTATTTTTTCTTGAAGCCAAAAATCAGGATAGAAGAAACCTAAAAGAGGAACCAGTGGCCATGATACCCAAGGTATCGCTTTGCCAAGTCCTGTTATAAAGAGAAAACACAGTAAACTGATAAAGAAAGCCATAACGACCTTGAGTCCTAAAAATTCATCTGGGCTGATTTCATTCCTTACATTTGCCGCAACCAATTTCTTGTGAAGCGGAGTTTTACGAGATTCAAAATAATGAATCACAAAACTAGGGATAGACGTTGAATACAGAAAGGGACTTACATTTGAGTACAAAGGCTTAAACCACTTTAGAAGCGTCGTTTGTTGAGGCGCCGCTGTTTCTTCTGTCATGGCGAGACGCTTTCTAACTTCTGCTTGATCTTCGTCCGGCAATATCAACTGAGAAAACAGCACAGTTGCCAAAAACGCAGTGATCAGCGTCAGAAATACAAGGGCCGAATCGGAAAAGACGATATCAATAATTTCCCACATTGTTTTTACTCTATCACTATTATACAGTATAACTAGTTGACATTTCAGGATTTTCGTTGATCCTGTAAGCAAGGCTTTATCTTTTTGAAAGAAGGATGTCTTGACGTAATTCTTAATGGTCTTGATAATAAATAAAGATGTTTAAAAATCAGAGGGTTAGATCTTTTCGCCAATGTGCGATTATAGTGGCGGCGTTGTTCTTCTTGGAAACGACGGTGGGTGTATTTGTGCCTATCGCAAATGCACAGACATCGCTTCCAGACAAAAAACTCCCTTTTTTGGCCGTCGTTGGTTTTAGAACCTCGGACACGCCGTCGGAGTCTTTTTATCGATCCGAATTGTCAGCTGAACTCGAAAAAAGTGGAAAAGTAAGGCTTACAGCAAATATGGTCACCGAACAGATCGTCAATGATGTGTGGGCGGAGGGGCAGACCACTTCAAAAAAAATTATTCGAGAAGCCAGTACGCAATTTAGCGAAGGAAAAAAATTTTATAGCCAACTTTTGATGGAAGATGCCATCACTAGTTTTAATAAAGCAGTCATCGGCTACAGAGAAGGTATAGGCGCTTTGAGGGATAATCGGTATTTATTAATTTCGCATCTTTATCTGGGTATGGCGCTTATGGTTTTGGGTCGAAAGAAAGAGGGAGAAAACTTTATTCGTGAAATGATTGTTTTAGATTCAAACCGAAGTAATCGGCGGCTTTCAAAAACAGAGTTTCCACCAGACGTTATTAAAGTTCATAAAACTTTAACCAAGCAGGTTCTAGATTCACCTATGGGAATGGTTGTGGTTTCTTTTAAGCCGTTAAATGCAAATGTATACATTGATGCCGTTATTCAAGATGGAAAGGAAAAAATAACTCGTAATTTGCCTGTAGGAGAGCATTTTGTGGTGGTTGAAAAAAAAGGATATCGACAGTTTTCAAAAAGAATCCTAGTCAAACCAGGCATTAATACCGTCGATGTTGAACTCGACCAGTGGGAGCTCTTGTCACCTTATTCAGAAAAGCGCCAATCGAATCTTCTTGAAAAAGAAAGCCTCTTAAAGCTAGGCTCTGATTTATCTGCCAATATTTTACTTTTAGGAGCGGTGACTCAGACATCGCCTGGGCGATCGGTAATTTCGACACAACTTTTCGATATCAAAACAAAAAGATTTTCAAAAATTGAAGCCATGGAAGTGGCCAACTCGAATGTGCAGTCATCGGGGAAGAAAATGGCAAAAAAAATATTGGCTCACTTATCTAGCACAGGAAAAGTAATTGCGGGAGTGGGTCAAAGAGCGGTAACAATCGACAAGGAAATCAGTCGAGAGGATACACCGATTATTCGTGAGCGAGATCGGGCGCCTCTCATGCTTCACAAAAAATGGTGGTTCTGGACGGCGTTGGGAGTTGTGGCCGTGGGAGCAGGAGCCTTCTTAGTTCTCAATAAAAAAGATCCGGGTTACAATCTCCTAACTATAGATAATCCTTTGTGAGTTCACTTCATGCCTTATTGGTTTGGATTTTTTTTCTTTTTATAATTCGGTGGGCGTTAAGCCCATTTTTGTCTGCTGTTCTTGGTAGAAACGACAAGTCTTTTACGTTACCTATGATGCTTTTGATATCGGCCTATGCGTATTGGGTGTTGAGCTATTTGGGTTTATTTTCTCTCGAAGTTCGTGCGTTTCTCTCTCTTGTGATTTGTTGCATGGGCATCTTTTTTCTATGGATAAAGTGCGACGCACCCTTTGAAGCACCAAAATGGGATGGAGAAGAAATTG
>JAGRAY010000180.1 GCA_020434375.1 Bdellovibrionales bacterium
TTTGCTTTTCATAATGACCCAAGAGAACTATCGGAAAAAACCTATCCAAGATTTCAAACGGCAATTTTGGATCTTCAGGAAGAATTTAAACCTTTTGGCTTATTGCTAGAGGCCGTTCAAAAAAGACATTTTAAAGACGATATGCAGTCAGGTCTTAGTAATGTTGAAGCCGTGGCCATCAACAAAAAGCGTCTTCGCAAAGCGTTTGAGCGTTCGTACTTTCCTAAAGCTTTCAAAAAAGCCCAGATGGATATTCAGTGGGACTAAGCATAGCCTTGTTAAAGTCTATTAATTATAGGGGCTCGCGTCGCCCCCTCCATGGGCAGAGCCCACGGAGCCCACCCCCTCAGCGGCTTCGCCTTGTTTAGATTGGCTTTGAGGCCCTATGGGGTGAAAAGGTGAGCTTTGCTCACCTTGAGGGCTCCGCGAAACTTGTTGAGCGGACCCTGTATAATAATTCTCGCGTCGCCCCCTCCATGGGCAGAGCCCAAGAGTCTCTGATTTAAGTAGCAATCCTATTCATTGACTTTCTTGCTTGGTCCGTAGTAGTTCTTTTGGGGTGAATCGGGTTGCTTTATTGGGTGTGATAGGATTGGCTTTTTCTGGTTTTGCCAATATTTCCAATTATTCAGTTTTAGTAGGTAAATGGAGCGGGCGGGTTGAAAAAAATGCTCGTGATGTCACTCATGGCGGTAATCCCTCTGAAGGAGAAGTTGGAACTCCTGTGATCATTAAATTTACAAAAACGAAAGATGGTCTTGAAGGGGAGAGCAGGCTCGGAAAAAATATTGAGACATGGCAAATTATCAATAATCAATACATATGGAGTGATGAGCTCATTGAGGTGGTTGCTGAAGCTGTTCATTTTGAAAAGATACCAAGCTGGATTAAAAGCGAACTCGAATTAAAACCTACGGATCAGATTTTTGCTTTTAAGTTTAAAAAATGTGTTCTCAAGAAAGAAAAAAAAACCTGTACACCTAAGAAAGACTATCCTGAAGGTTTGGATGACTCGGGTCACTGGATCTTTGAAGCGCAAGCCAACCAATTGTTGAGCCATGTTTTATATGAGTACGCGGATGGCAAAAAAAGAATCCTTACAGAAAGCTTGAAGAAAGAATAATTTTGTGTGAAACCACGGGGGCAAAGCAAACTGCCCTACGATGAATGTTTTTCGAACACTATTACACTATTTGTGGCCTAAAGATCGACTCGATCTTCGAGTTAGAGCTGTTCTTGCGATTGTCTGCTTAATTGCCTCAAAAGTTGTTAATCTCTATGTGCCGTTCTTTTTTAAATCCATTATTGATGCTTTGTCTCAGCCTTCAGCGCTGATAGTGACCGTTCCAGCCCTGTTAATTGTGGGATATGGCCTTGCACGCGTTTTTCAGCAAGCGCTTAGCGAGCTTCGTGATTTGATTTTTGTGAAGGTATCGCAACACGCGCAAAGATCTATAGCTCTGGAAACGTTTAAACATATTCATGGTCTATCACTGGCTTTTCATCTAGATCGTCAGACGGGTGGTTTATCCAGAGTGATTGATCGCGGAACTCACG
The DNA here is from genome assembly GCA_020434375.1 of Bdellovibrionales bacterium. GTDB lineage: Bacteria > Bdellovibrionota_G > JALEGL01 > JALEGL01 > JAGRAY01 > JAGRAY01. Next base: position 1,558 of record JAGRAY010000180.1, read on the forward strand.
GTATGCAGTTTGTCCTGACATTCATGACATTTAATATCGTTCCAACCATTATTGAAATTTTGTTGGTGACGCTGGTTCTTTACGCCAAATACAATGCTATTTTTTCAGGAATCATTTTTGGAACCATTGTGGGATATATTATTTATACTTTGTGGATTACGAATTGGAGAACACGTTATCGCCGAACGATGAATCAAAAAGATATCGAGGCCAATACAAAGGCCGTTGATTCTCTGATCAATTATGAAACGGTCAAGTATTTTAATAATGAAGAAGCTGAATTTCATCGTTTTGATGAGTCTTTGCAAGGTTACGAAGCGGCTTCAGTTAAAAGTCAAAATTCGCTATCCGTTTTGAACATTGGTCAAGGCGTGATTATCGGCTTTGGTTTGGTGTTGGTTATGTTCATAGCAGCCAAAGGTGTTGCTCAAAAGCAGTTGACGGTTGGAGATATTGTGCTTTTGAATACCTTTTTACTGCAATTGTATTTTCCACTTAATTTTTTGGGTTTTGCATACAGAGAAATTCGGCAGGGCTTAATTGATATGGGAAAAATGTTTGAACTTTTGGATGTAAAAAAGGAGGTAAGAGACATCGAGAATGCGCAAGCCTTGAGCGTCTCAGATGGCCATCTTGAGTTTAGGGATGTTTCGTTTGCCTATTCCAATGGAAGAAAAGTACTAGACCATGTGTCATTTGACGTGAAACCTGGAGAAACCGTGGCCATTGTAGGACCTAGTGGCGCCGGAAAATCAACGATTTCTCGTCTACTCTATAGGTTCTACGAAATTCAAGATGGTGAAATAAGGGTAGATAGTCAGAACATCAGAAATGTAACGCAAAAATCACTTAGAGGATCTGTTGGGATCGTTCCTCAGGACACTGTGTTATTTAACGATACGATTGAGTACAATATTCGTTATGGAAAAATCACTGCCTCTCACACCGAAATAGTGGAAGCCGCAAAGCAGGCAAAGATTCACGATTTTATTATGGGATTGCCAGAACAGTATGAGACTCGGGTTGGCGAGCGAGGCCTGAAACTTTCAGGAGGAGAAAAGCAAAGAGTAGCCATTGCGCGAACTATTTTAAAGAATGCTCCGATTCTAGTTTTTGATGAGGCGACGTCAGCTTTGGATTCAAAGACCGAAAAAGATATTCAACAGTCGATGCGTTTGGTTTCAAAAAATAAAACGACGTTAGTCATTGCGCATCGGCTTTCAACGATTGTGGATGCTGACGAGATTCTCGTGCTCAAAGATGGCCATATCTTTGAAAGAGGTCTTCATGAGGACTTACTGACAAAGGGCGGTGAGTACGCTTCAATGTGGCGAAAGCAACAAAAGGCCGCCCATAAAACAATGGCCGCTTAGCGTTTATCAATCGGCAGATACGCTTGATCGTGATTGCCTTCGTAGATTTGACTTGGACGAAAAATTCGATTGTCTTCTCGTTGTTCTGTCCAGTGCGCCATCCATCCCGCAACACGTGCTGCTGCAAAAACGCAAGTGTGCAAGTCAGCCTTGATGCCCATTTTGCGGTAAACGAGACCTGAGTAAAAATCAACATTAGGGAAAATGCCTTTTGGTGCCAAAATTTCTAGGCATACTTTTTCAAGTTCTTCAGCGATCTGAAGCAGTTTTTCGTTGTTTCCATCTTTAAAAAGCTGGCGTGCAAGCTTTTGAAGAATATTAGCTCTAGGATCTTTTGTTTTGTAAACGCGGTGTCCCATGCCCATGATCTTTTGTTTTTTTGAAATTTTATCCATGACGTAATTTCTTACGTTTTCGA
>JAGRAY010000181.1 GCA_020434375.1 Bdellovibrionales bacterium
ACAAGATCAGCCCCTGTAATTTTCCCTGAGCGGTCATGCTTTGGATTTTTCCATCCACGCGGCGTCTTTCTCGAATAGTATTGGCTATCACATCGAACGTTTCACTTAAATTGCCACCTGTTTCCCGTAGAATTAAAATAGACTGTATGACCACACTTAAATCTTCGCTTGAAACGCGCTCTGAAAGTTTTTCAAGGGCATCATCCATCGTTAGGCCAACTTTCTCCTGAGATAAAACTACGCCGAATTCTTGTGAAATAGGATTGGGCATTTCTCTCACCAAAACTTGAATTGCTTGGCTCAGATTTAGTCCAGATTTTAATGAGTTCGATAGTAAATTGAGAGCATCGATGAGTTGTTCGTTAAAAGCGCTCAGGCGTCGAGTCCAAAGAAACTTCATTGTAATAGTCGGCAGAAGAAACCCAAAAAGTCCGAAAAATAGTGTAAATAATCCATTCACTAAGCCTAATCCGTAAGTCATATAAAACCCAAGCGAAGCAAAAGTAAAAGACGATACGAGAATTAAAATCAATGCGCGTTTGACGGAAACTTCCATAAACATACGTTTGGATAAATCGACAAAAATCGCAACTTGGCCCTTTCCTTGGTCTAGTAATTTTTGCTCAAAAATAGGATAGGCCTGATACGCGATCACCGAAATAATGGCACCCAGAATAAGAAGTGAAATCCAGATCGATGGGTGAATCATGATTTGCTCCCAGATAGAATTCTTGGCATTTGAACGCCTTTTCGGCGAAAACGATCAGCAAAGAGAGGTACGATGCCAGTGGCTTGAAAACTTCCGATCACTTTATTCTCTGAGTCTAGTCCACGTTCTCGGAATCTAAAAATATCTTGAAGAATGATCTGATTTTCTTCAATGCCACAGACTTCTGTGACACCTGTTATTTTTCGTGTGCCATCACTGAGTCTTGAAAGCTGAACAATCAACTGTATCGCACTTGCAATTTGCTCACGAATGGCTTTAGAGGGAAGATCCATTCCTGCAAACATCACTAAAGTTTCTAGTCTAGAGACGCAGTCCCTTGCGTTATTTGCATGAATCGTTGTCATAGAGCCATCGTGGCCAGTATTCATGGCTTGTAGCATGTCTAGGGCCTCAGCGCCTCGACATTCGCCCACCAAAATGCGATCAGGCCGCATGCGAAGCGTATTTCTCACCAACTCTCGAATAGGAATGGCGCCTTCTCCTTGCAGGTTTGGAGGTCGTGCTTCAAGGCGTCCGACATGGTCTTGCGAGAGTTGAAGCTCTGCGGAATCCTCTACCGTTAAGATGCGTTCCTGGCTTGGGATGAAACGAGAAAGCACATTTAAAAGCGTGGTTTTTCCTGTTCCGGTTCCACCTGAAATAATAATATTGAGCCTAGACTGAACGCAGGCACGCAAAAAATCAGCAATGTCTTCTGTGAGCGCCCCCATTTTAATTAAATGATCGGGACTTAAGATTGTTCGGCTAAATTTTCTAATTGTTAGCATTGGGCCATCGATTGCAAGAGGAGGTATGATGGCATGTACGCGTGAGCCGTCTTTTAGGCGCGCATCGACCATCGGCGTTTTTTCGTCAATGCGTCTTCCGATGGGAGCGACAATGCGTTCAATAACGCCCAAAAGCTGTTTGTCGGTTGTAAATCGAAGGCGCGTTTTGGTGAGTCTGCCACTTTTTTCGACAAAGATTTGATCTCTTCGATTTACCAAAATTTCTGATATGTCTGGATTTGAAAGTAAATCTTCCAATGGACCCAGTGCCAAGGCCTCATCCAAAACTTCTTTGACAATTTGTTGTCGTTCATCTCGACCCTTGATACCTCCCATTTGATCGAGAATATTGAGAATAGCTTCTCGCGTTTTGCTACGAAGATCTTCTAGAGTTTTTTGATCCTGTTTGGACAGTTCCTCGGTTGAGAAACGTCGAAAATCCATCACCTCAATGAGCCTGTTATGAATTTTTCTTTTAACATCTTCTAGTCGATCGAGGTCATCCTGCGAAACTTGATCAACTTGTTCAGATGAAGCATTCGCTTTATCTCCTAGTTTTAAAATAAGAGTGCCATCTTTGCTCAAAGGAGCCTCATCCAAAGCAATAGGTTTTAATATATTTTTTGAGGTCAAGTGAGATGTGAGCTTGTCTATGACTTGACTATAGGTTGATCTAGGGTCCATTTGAAAAATTGGTGTACCTTTGTTAACTGCCTGATTCATTCCTTCGACCTCTTGAGGTAATAGTGCCAGACAATCTTTTTTAAGTTTTTGTCGTATAATCGTTTCAGAAATCGGACTCTTAGGGTCGAATTGATTTACAATAATTTGAACTAAGTCGCTTGGAAATGCCAAGCTTTGAAATTCATTCAAAGAGTGCACCGATCGATTCAGGGCAAGAATCTCTGGCGTCGTACAAAATAGAACCATTGAGGAATGTTCAAGAATCGGCAGGTTTTGAGGTTCGATCGAACTTCCGCAGTCGGCAATGATATATTGAAACTGATTTTCAAGAATACCAAGGTACGTCTCAACATGATCTGGACTCAGCCCAGACAATTTGTCAGGGTGCCGAAAAGCTGGAACGAGAGAAACTTTGTCCGAGTATGCAGTAAACGCTTGATTAAACTCGATAGGAGTCATGAGGTGCAATTTTGTTGCTAACTCAGACAATGGCAATGCGGATGGGAGTCCCAATAATATCGCTAAATCTCCGCAGTCGTGAGCATCCATATCTAAAAGCATGACTTTCCCTTTGCTCGTTCGTGCTAAAGACAAAGCCAAATTGGCTGCAAACGTCGTTTTACCTACACCAGACTTAGGTCCGAAAATAGACAGTATAAACGATTTCATGCCTAGTCTCCTAGAGAGGGCGATGATTGTATATTTGCATCGGGGTAGATTTCATAGAGATTAAACTGATCTTTGAGTTCTTTATTTGCGTCTTTGGAGTATTTAAGAAGCCGTGGTGTAATAAAAACCATAAATTGACTTCGCTGTTTGCTCAAATCATTAGATTTAAATAAGGTAAACAATGATCCAAGAGGAAATGGATCACCTTCTGATCCTGAGTTATTGCTATTGTTGACACTAGGAGGCCTATCCAAAGCTTGCCTTGTAGAGTGTCTTAAAATACCACCGATAACCACAGATTCTCCAGATCTTACAATTTGAATGGTTTCGACTGTGCTTTGTTCAATTGCAACACCGCCGGAGACATCGGGTGCACCCAGCGAGCTGATTTTCATCGTAATCGACATGTCGATATCTGCACCACGTG
>JAGRAY010000182.1 GCA_020434375.1 Bdellovibrionales bacterium
TGCGGAGCTCTTGCTTCGAAGAAATGCCACTGTCACCATTGCGCATTCTAAAACCAAAGATTTGAAGCTTACATGTCGTCAGGCTGATATTCTTGTGGTTGCATGTGGTCAGCCGCAGCTGATAGGAAAAGATTTCGTTAAATCATCTTCATGTGTTGTAGATGTAGGGATTCATCGAACTTTGGAAGGGAAAATTGTAGGAGACGTGAACTATGATGAGGTGTCAAAAGTAGCAAGCTTTGTTTCACCAGTGCCCGGTGGAGTTGGACCCCTAACGATTGCTATGCTACTTAGAAATACATTACAGGCTACAAGGGAATGCTATGATTGAGCTAAAACGTACACCACTATATGATGATCACCAAAGGCGAGGTGCCAAGTTTCTTCCCTTTGCTGGATGGGAGATGCCCATTGAGTATCAAGGCATTATTACAGAGCATAAGGCCGTTCGTGAAAATATGGGCGTTTTTGATGTTAGCCATATGGGAGAAATTGAAATTAAAGGAAAAACTGCACGAAACTTTTGCCAGATGGTTTCTACCAACGATGTGTCGATGTTAAAGCCTGGTAAAGTTCAGTATACAGTCCTTCTCAATGAAGAAGGTGGAATCATCGACGATTGCACACTTTATTGCTTGAGCCCGGAGCACTATCTGTTTGTGGTGAATGCCGCTCGGAAAGACGATGTGTATCATTGGCTTAGCCAACAAAAAATGGACTCCACTTTAGCGGTTGAAGACAAGAGTGATGATTATGGTTTAATCGCGCTTCAGGGACCCAAGTCAGAAAGTTTTCTCGCGCGTTTTGTTAAAAGGGACCTTAGAGCATTTAAGTATTACGATTTCATTTGGGCGGAGATTTTGGGCGTAGCACTAATGATTTCACGCACAGGCTATACGGGTGAAGATGGTTTCGAGATCTATGTGCCAATGGACAAAGTCGATGCTGTTTGGAGGCAAATGATCGAAGAAGGCGCCAGTGAGAACCTTCAACCGATAGGGCTCGGCGCGCGAGATACTTTGAGACTAGAAATGGGGTATCTACTTTATGGTTCCGATATGAACCAAAAGACTTCACCACTTGAATGTGGATTATCTTGGATTACAAAAATGAACAAAGGCCATTTTTTGGGAAGGCAAGCTATTCTGGATCAGAAAGAAAAGGGCGTTACCAGGCGGTTACGCGGCTTTAAGATGACAGAAAGAGGTATTCCTAGATCCCACTTTCAAATATTTGAGGGAGACAATTTGGTCGGTGAAGTGACCAGTGGCACTTACTCACCAAGTTTGAAGGTAGGTCTTGGTTTGGCTATGATCGATAAAAGTCTTAACTATGGAAGTAATATAGCCATCAAAATTAGAGATAAAATGGTTTCTGCAATCATCACAAAACCACCTTTTGTGCAAGGTTCGGTGAAAAAATAATTCCCTTGCAGCAAAAGCGTAGTTGTGGTGATTAGGGCTTGAACATTTTTGAGAACATTGAAAAGGAGATAGTGTTTTATCATGGAATTTCCAGAGGAACTCTTATACACAAAAGATCATGAGTGGGCGAAGTACGACGAGAAGAAAAAAATCGTCACATTGGGAATCACAGACTACGCTCAATCTAAGTTAGGTGACGTGGTTCATATTGACCTTCCAGATGAGGGTGATGAAGTTCGACTTGAAGAACCTTTTGGAAGTGTTGAGTCTGTTAAGGCGGTGGAAGATATTTTTGCACCTGTTTCGGGTGATATCATTGAGGTAAATAGCATCTTGTTAGATGCACCAGACGTTATCAATGAGGATCCTTACGGCGAGGGTTGGATCATAAAAGTTAAAGTTCTTGATAATAGCTTTTTAGATGATCTGATGAGTGCGGAAAGCTATCAAGCATACACTGAATCTCAAGACGAGTAAGTTAAGATAAGGAAAAAATAGTGATGCGGTACATACCTCTGACGAAATCGGATCAGGAGGCAATGCTTAAAGTTATAGGTGTGGAGTCTGTCGAGGCATTGTTTTCGACGATTCCTGCCGATATTCGTAAAAAGTCTCTTTCAGGGTTACCTTTTGGAAAAACAGAGGCCGAACTCACTCATTTTTTTAAAAACCTTTCTTTGAAAAATGAAATCTCGGGATCGAATGGATGGTCGTCTTATCTCGGATGTGGTGCTTATGAGCATTTTACGCCTTCGGTAGTTGATGCATTGTCAATGCGGGGAGAATTTGCAACTGCCTATACGCCTTATCAACCTGAGGTAAGTCAGGGAACCCTTCAGGCGATTTTTGAGTTTCAATCGATGATTGCGAACTTGTACGGCATGGATGTAGCCAACGCGTCTATGTATGACGGAGCTTCAGCAACAGCCGAAGCGGTGCTGATGGCTGTTCGTGTTAAGAAGAAAAAGACAATTCTAGTGTCTTTGGGGGTACACCCTGAATACAGAAAAGTCATACAAAGTTATGTGTCCGATATGGACGTCGTCTTAAAGAATATCGACCTAAATGATCAAGGAATGACAGACGTTGCCAAATCAGATCAAGACATAGCAGGAATCCTTGTCGCACAACCTAACTACTTTGGCGTGATTGAAGATTTAAAGAAAATATCGAATTTCGCAAAATCAGTAGATGCCATGTTTATCGTTACAAATACGGAACCTATTGCTTTTGGCCTTTTAAAACCACCGGGAAAATTTGATGCCGATATTGTAGCAGGCGAAGGCCAATCTTTTGGCAATGGCCTAAGTTTCGGAGGTCCTTATGTTGGTCTATTTACCACTCGAAAACCTCTATTAAGACAGATGCCAGGGCGGCTGGTTGGTCAGACCGTCGACCAAGACAATCGAAAAGGTTACGTTTTGACTCTTGCGACCCGTGAGCAACATATTCGACGAGAAAAGGCGACTTCAAATATTTGCACGAATCATTCTTTATGTGCTTTGCGCTCGGCAATTCATATGGCACTCTTAGGTCGATCAGGTCTTAAAGAGCTTGCGCAGCAAAACTATGCAAGAGCGCAAACCCTAAAGAGAATGCTTTTAGAAATAAAGGGTGTGTCTCTTAAATACGAAGCACCTTTTTTTAACGAGTTCACTCTGAATTTGCCAGTTTCGTCCAGTTCATTTCTTGCGGGAATGCAAGAAATGAAAATACTTGCAGGAGTGCCGGTTTCAACCTGGGACGACTCTCGTAAAACAGAAGTGATTATTTCTGTAACTGAAACTAAAACCATCAA
>JAGRAY010000183.1 GCA_020434375.1 Bdellovibrionales bacterium
AAATGAGTCACCGTCGATTCCTGTGGACCCACTTGAGCCCTACGATCTTCAAGCTTTTTCTACCATTAGTGCTAGTTCAGAATACTTGCAAGAAACTGGACAATATAAGGCAAAAAATGTGGCTGATAGTTACCTGGGTATTCCTTATGATCATAGTGACTACCTCATCTGGAGACCTAAGCCATGGGACAATTCTCCATGGCTTCAATTAGAATGGTTGGAGCCCGTGCGCATTCACTCTATTCAAATTTATGATCACCCTGAGCTTCAAAAAAATGTTATTTCGGGCAATGTGACCGCCTATTTTTTAGATGGCACATCTCAAAGCTATGTTTTTGGACAACTACCCGATAGCGGTGAAGCTCCACTCACACTTCTTACAAGTGAACTATCTAATAGACCCGTCAGGCAAATCAAATTCTCTGATTTTATTTTCGAAAGAGAGTTGGGAGTTTCGGAGATTATCGTTCAGGGTACTCGTCTATCAACAAGAGACAGCCTTACCCCTGGACTAAACCTAGTTAAGTACGCGGCCATTTCTGATGTGACATCCACCCTTAATCCCCACTATCCAAATACTGATACTGGAGACCATCGTAGTTTTTTCACTCAAGATGGTGACTCTGACACCTCTTGGGTCGCAAATTACCAAGATTTCCAACCATCAATAACGTTTTCATTTGATTTGCCTTACTGTGTTGAAACCATCGAATTATTCGATTTGGCAGGATCAGATGTCAGTTTTACGAAGGCAACGATAGGCATCAACGATGCCACAGAAGATATTGTCAAAACAAAGGAAGCAAGCGAAAGTGCGATAACAATCCACTTACCAAACACGCTCAGGTCCAACGTTCGTCGAATTAAAATTACGATCGAAGGAAGCAACCCAAGTTACTTTATGGGGCTCATGGACGTCAACATCCTATCCTGTCAATCTCGTATCTTTACATCATCGGAATCACAGGAATATAGTATTTTAAATTTTAGTTGATACAGCTTAAATTTTGGAAGATTGTCGTATGGCGACTTGGAGCGTAGCGACGGATCCAGTAGACAACTTCCAAAATTTATCTCGGTGTTTCAACCTTTATTTAATTTACTATAAAAGACTCTTTAGCTCAGCCGTCCGAAATTGCAACTCCTCGGCGCATCATCGGAATACCTCCAAAGAGTTCCCTAACCGCGAAGCGAATTGAGCGGAAGGCTCAAGCGCTTTGCCGAACGCTGCCAACGCTTTTTGGATACAGGGTGAAGATGACTGCTGAAAGACAGAGACATGCATTTCATGACAGCTCCTTATTAAACTTTGATATTCTTTATTTGCTTTTTAATGTGATCGATCGCTTGGGTGATATGGTTTTTTCCAAGACCCGCGACCTGAGCCATATTGGGTTTGCCACCCCCAGACACACCAAGTTCTGACTTTAGGAAATCGACACATTCATTGGCTTTAAATATTTTAATCTCTGAAGATACCTTAATAGCCATGACTCCAGTCGATTTATTCGCTACCACGACAATTGCCTTGGGGTGTTTCTCTAATAAGCGATCGGCAAAATTGCGAACGTCTCTTAATTCTGGGTCATCAATGACCCCATAGGCAAATTCAATTTTATTGATTGTTTCGGTCGTGGCTTGAATATCAGAAGACTTATTCAAATCACCATTCTTTTTAGAATCCTTTTGCCGAGTTAGCAAAGCACTAACTCTTTCAGGAACTTTGTCGATAGATACGCCTAAAGTCTGTGACAATTTTTTGAAACCCAAATCTAGATCAGCAATATATCGAAGAGCTCTACTTCCGGTAAAAGCTTCGATTCTGCGAATGCCCGCCGCAACACTACTCTCTTTTACTATTTTAAAGAACCCAATTTCTCCTGCTCTTAAAAGATGTGTGCCTCCACAAAGCTCTTTGGAATAACGACCAACACTAATCACTCGAACCTCATCACCATATTTTTCATTAAACAAAGCCTTAGCTCCAGCGGTAACGGCTTCATCTAAAGGCATCGTCGCGCTACTAACAGTATCATTTTGCCAGATACGTTCATTGATCGTCTGCTCAATTTTAAAAATCTCTGTATCCGTTAACGATCTGGAATGCGAAAAGTCAAATCGAAGTCTTTCAGGTGCTACCAGAGAACCTTTTTGTTCAATATGGTCACCCAAAATGTCAATAAGTGTAGCGTGAAGAATATGTGTTGCTGTATGATTTTTAGCCGTAGCCTGCCGAGCCTTTTGATCAACCGACAAGTTGACGTTGTCGCCAAGGTTTAATTGGCCTTCCACAATTTTACAAAAATGGACATGAAGGTTTGAATCATATTTCTTTGTGTCTATAACCTCGATCGAGCAGTGTTTTGAAGTCATCACACCAATATCACCCATTTGGCCGCCACTTTCACCGTAAAAAGGCGTACGATCACAAACAATTTCACATTCATCGTTTTCAACGGCGACATTAACTTCTTTTCCACCTACGGCAATTTTTATAATCCTGGCTTCAGTCGATAAGGTTTCATATCCGACAAATTCTGTTGTTACTTTGGCTTTGCGCCAAGCGGAGATTAAATGAATCAGATCGTTGCTCTGACTACCCTTCCAAGATCCACGAGCTTTTTCACGATGAGATACAAAGGCCTCGTCATAAGCTGCTTGATCCAAAGTAAAGCCCTGTTCCCTGAGTACATCATTTGTCAAATCCACAGGAAAGCCATAGGTATCGTATAAGCGAAACCCTAATTCTCCTGGAAACATACGTGCGCCTGATGATTTTAATTTAATGATTTCGTCATTGAGAATCTGTAAGCCCTGATGGATTGTTTTTTCAAATTGAATTTCTTCTTCACCAATAGCGTCTTTAATCCGTTGGCGTTTTTCGACAAGCTCTGGGTAGTGATCACTAAATTGATTGATAACAACCGTAGAAAGCTCAGAGAGAAAAGGCTTATTAATGCCAAGACGTTTTCCATAACGTATCGCTCTTCGCATGATTCTTCGAAGAACGTAGCCCCGCCCCTCTTTTGAAGGTAAAATTCCGTCTGCGATTAAAAATGTCATCGCTCGAATATGATCGGCGATGACCCGCATCGACTTTTTGTCGACCTCTTTCGCGCTAGCATAATCTTTTTCGCAAATGAAGCTAATCTGCTTTAGCGATGGAAGGAATAGGTCGGTATCGTAGTTGGTCGACTTACC
>JAGRAY010000184.1 GCA_020434375.1 Bdellovibrionales bacterium
AGGTCTTGGCTGGACAAAATTTCGACTAGATGCAGGTAATAACTTATTGGCCATTAAAACTTTTTCAGCCACTCCGCGAAGTGAGTGGCGCTGGAGCCAACTAGATAATCTTGCCTGGACTTTTGGAACCGATAGCCGCTTGTTTTTGACCAAAGCGGATGTTTTATTGCCCAACGATTATGCTCCAGGTGGCGTTTTTAACCCATTAGCGGCAGCCGACGAAGTTTCGGTGAATGTGCTTCGATTCAATTTTGATCTGGGTTTTTATTCAACCATGGCTTGGTCGCCAAAAAATTCCAAATGGACATTTACTCCCGGTGTAAGATTTGATTATTTTAACGCTACTAAAGACGCGTTTGTTGATCCTAGGATGGCCGTGGCTTATGATATTGATTCTTCATTTCGTCTTCGTGCTCAAGGGGGCCTTTATCATCAACCTCCAGAACCAAGAGAAACCAATGACGATGTGGGAAACCCAAATTTAAGTACACCTAGTGCTTGGCACCTTTCGTTTATCGGTGATAAGGATTTTCGTGGTGGGAGTACTACAGGTTTTTCAGTTTCTTCAGGACCTTTCTTTCGGTGGTTTGATGATTTAGTTACTCGCTCCAATGCTTTTGTTGTTAAGAATGGTGAATTGGTTCCCGAGTTTTATAACTCATCCACCAAAGGGTTTGCATACGGAGGCGAGGCTTCGATTAAATATGTGAGTTCAAAGTACGAATTAGCTTTAGCCTATATGATTCTTAATAGCACGCGCACAGAACCTGGCATTGGTGAGTATCAAAGTCCTTTTGATCAAACACATAATCTAAATGTGATCGCCGGAGTAAATCTCGGAAATAACTGGAGAGTTTCATCACGCGTGCGATATGTTACCGGCAACCCTTATACTCCTGTGGTGAGCAGCACATTTGATGCTGATAATGGTGTGTATATTCCGAATCGAGGTGCATTTTACTCCGAACGTGTTGGTGGATTTTTTCAATGGGATATTCGCCTTGATAAAAAATGGATTTATAACCGTTGGATTTTATCGTTGTATCTCGATATTCAAAATGCAACAAACCGGAAGAATCCAGAGTCGATCGAGTACTCCTACGACTACCAACAGCTTGTTACAACAAATGGCTTGCCTATTCTTCCGGCCTTGGGTCTCAAAGGAGAGTTTTAAATGCGACGATACCTAGGTTTTTATTTTCCTTCTTGCATGGCATTTTGCTTGGCACTTTTCTTTGCATGTTCAAGTGATGATTTGCCTGAATCATTTCGACTGGGCGGCTTTCGAGTTCTTGGCATCGTAGCGAGTCAACCCGAAGTAAACCCGGATGATACCGTGATTCTCACACCTATTTTAAGTGATCTTGGGGGGGAGGGTCGTGCCATCATGTTTTCTGCCAAGGCTTGTGTGGATCCAGGAGTTGGTTTTGGGGCAGAACCCACTTGTGATGAAAATCCCACGCGGGTAGAGCTTGCTTCCAGCCAACTGGCTACAGGCCTTGTGGCACCCAATTATACGGGGCTTTTGACATCGACAGTTTCAGTCACCGTGCCAGCTTCAAGCATTGTTTTTGATCAACGCTCTACAAGTGAGCAGTTTAATGGCATCAACTATTTGGTCGTCATGCAATTTGAACCCGATGGCCAAGAAGTCGTTCGCGCGTTTAAGAGAATTGTGGTGTCGACTAAAACCATTAAAAATCAAAATCCAACGTTTGATTCAAGTCAATTGTTTTCAATGGGTAATCCAGTGACGAGCTTACCCAGTGAAACCATGGCAATCAATATTGATTTAAGTAGTGCAGCTATAGAAAACTACGATGAACAAACAGAAACTCAAGAAATCGTTGCGAAAACCGAAACGCTTGAAACATTTTGGTATATTTCCGATGGAGATCTCTCGCCAATTATCACTGAAGCAGAAAATGAAACCACCTACACGCCTCCAAGCGTTTTGCCAGATTCCCACGATGTCCTGATCGTAGCTATAACCCGTGATGGTCGAGGCGGACTAGCAACCTTAGTGTTTAGCTATTAGTTCAGCTGCCACACAATCTATTTTATTTCTTGCGTCCGGTAGAAAAATCAGATGTGGTCAGGTTTTACATTATTAAAAAATCAATTCATTAGGAGGAAACATGAAACAGTTCACGATGTTTTGTTGTTTAGCTGTCAGTTTGGTTGGGTCGTCGGTTTTGGCACAAGGATGGACCGATAGTTGGAGCGGAAAGGTCAAGGTTGATGAAGGTCGTGACGGAAAAGGTTTGGGCAACGCCGTCGACATTACGAAAAATAACGATGGAACCTGGACGGCTGATCTATGGGGTGCAATCGAAACATGGACGTTTACCGACGGTACGTACGTATTTGTAGACAAACAAAGCGGTGGAAAGGTTACTGCCACCAAAGTGCCTGATTTGTCAACGGTGCCAGGTTTAAAAAATTACTCCAGTGACAATACTAAAGCATATACTTTTCAGGGGTGTGAGGGCGATTCAGCCTTTTGTGCCGACTACAGTGACGGAATCGTTTGGGCCTTTGCCAAGGTAGATGGAGCCAACCACTTTATCATTACTTATACATTACCCGATGGCACTCCACGACTGTTGGTTGCTATTGAAGACAAGTAAGCGAATAGTAGATTCGTTGATTAAAAACGCCCCTTACAATGGGGCGTTTTTTTTGAGTTTTTATGAAGGTAGTTTTTTCTCGAGAGCAAAAAAAGCATTCAAATGAGCGCCTTTAATTCTATGAATCATTTCCATGCCAAAGGGTTTATTGTACGTGTGCGATGGGAGATTTCTGTCTTCAATCATTCTTAGCCACGTTTGTTCATAAATCACCGTACCTTCTTTTTTTGATGCTATCTAATATTTTTATCCCACAAGTATTCATATTAACCAAGTCTAACTTTCGAAGTGTGGGTGCGTTCTCAAGAAGATCCAAATACAGCCTTGTCCATGCACTTTCTAGAGAAGGCTCAAACTTAAAGGCAAGATCATAGTCCGATGATCGCGTGTGGTCGCCTCGAGCAAAAGACCCAAAAAGAAAAACCCGAATTGAAATTCGACGGACATACAACCTATTTATAGCAAAGCCAAGAGCCACTCCCTCAAACTGCTTTGCCGGTGTAAATTTCCACGAGCATGAGTCCGGGAGAAGTTTATCTCACTTTGAAATAAAAAC
>JAGRAY010000185.1 GCA_020434375.1 Bdellovibrionales bacterium
GGCTGCAAAGGATCTGGTTCCTGGCCAACACAAATCTTCGCCAGAGAACAATTCAACACAAGAACTTGAAAACATACGGTGCAGATCATTCTTATGATTTTCGGTGAACGAATAAGGTTCAGTAGGTAAAATGATAATTTCTGGTTGCAATTCTTCTAAATCACTAAGTTGAAATTTTGGATATCTAGCCTGCTTAAAAACATTCGTGCCTCCCACAAAACTCATTAGTGAGTCAATATAAGTTTCAGATCCTGCGGCCATCCACGGATCTTTCCAAATGGGAATTGCGAATGTAAATGTTCTCTTAGGTTGGTCACTTTCGCCGCCTTTGACAACTGTTGCCAAATGATTGATAACTGATCGAGAATATTTTCCAGGCCCCGTAACTTTCTCTAGATCTAGTAACATCTCCAAAGTTTCTGATAGTGATATTGGAAATTGAACCCATACCGCCAGCCCTTCACGCTGAAGCTGTTCGACATGTACCTTAATATTTTCTTCTTGGTTTGCAATAACAAGGTCTGGGGCTAACTCAATAATTTTTGGAATATTGGGTGTCTTTGTTCCACCAATAATAGGAATAGTTGAAACAGCGAATCTTGGCTCTACACAAAATGCTGTTCTCCCGATTGGTGCTTTCCCGAAACGAATAAGGTCTTGGGTCACACTTGGAACAAGAGAAACAATGTTTTTAGGATTCGATAGAATTTCTAGTAGAGTGCCATCTGCTTGATGCAAGTTGAGCATGTTAAAATAATTATGCTCGACGGCGATCTAACTTGTATTTAGAAATTTTTTTATTCAGTCCCTGTCTAGTTATTCCACAAAGTCGTGCTACTTTGGTTTTATTCCATTTATGCTTTCTTAAGTATTTTGAAAGTAGATTTCTTTCAAAATCATCTACCATTTTTTTGATAAACCCTTCTTCTTCCTCATCTTCGATATCAAGACCTTCTGGGTAAGTTTCATAAAAAAACTTTTTTGAAAGATCACTCGGCTTCAACATTGACTGAGAACTCGACAGCGCAATAAGACGTTCGATTTCGTTTCGCATTTCTCTGACATTACCTGGCCAATAATATTCCACAAAAATCTTCATCGTCTCAGCCGAAAGTGTAATGCCGTTCTTATTTGTTTTTTTTAAGAAATAATTTACAAAGTGGGAAACCAAAATGGGAACATCCTCTGATCTTTCTCTCAAAGGCGGCAAAGTGAGTTCTACAACAGCTAAGCGGTAATATAAGTCTTCCCTAAACTTACCTAGTTCGATCATTTTTCGAAGATCTCTATGCGTCGCAGATATCACCTGAACATCTACCTTTCGGGTTTGTGTATCTGCGACTCTCATAAAAGTACCCTCTTGAATGAGTCTCAATATCTTGACTTGAAGAGACAAAGACATTTCCCCAACCTCATCAAGAAAAACGGTTCCTTTGTCGGCAACTTCAAAAAGTCCACTTTTATCTGTTGTAGCACCTGTGAAAGCACCTTTCTTGTAACCAAATAGTTCTGCCTCTAAAATGGTTTCTGTTAGTGCCGCACAGTTTATAGTCACAAAGGGCTTGTCTGATCGTGGAGAATGTCTATGAATCAAATTTGCAACAAGTTCCTTGCCGGTTCCTGATTCTCCATAGATAATGACTGAACTCTGAGAGTTACCTATAAGTTTAATTTGACGAATGATCTCTAATATCGTCGGATTTTTTGTAATCAAACCATGATAATTAAATTTATCGACTTCCGTCGCTGTTTTAGTTTCATTGACCGTTTCTTTTAAATAGGCTCCAATTTCATCGGCTAACATCGAAAGCAAATTACTGATCACCGCAATCTTTTCACTGGAAAAAAACTTGAGACTTTTTAACTCAGTTGAAAGGTTTTTCCCTCGAACATAGTGCCCTACTTTTTCTGAGATCTTGGCGATCATCAGATCATCCGATTTCCCTGAAACAAATCCACCAACACGAAAAATGCCTATAGGTTCACCATCTAAGTGAATACCCATGGCCATTTGGATCAGACCAAAAGTATCTTCTTGAATCACCGTTTCATTTTTGAATAAAGCCTGTTCAATAATTTTGGCACATTCTTCTTTGTATTGATTAAGTGCTTCTGGCTCTTTGCCTATGATCTTCGTAAATGTTTGTTGACCATTGAAGCCAAATGGAACCTCTGCCTCAACCAACATCTTGCGTGACCCATAGCCCAAATATTTCTTTCGAGCATCTTTGCGTCGATTCGCCGGAACCAAGTAGAGACCTTCGATTTCTAAATTTGACAGTGCTTCGATAACTTTTTTAGTGACCCTTAGCTCCGAGACTCTTTTCCAATCAATAGGAGTAGTCGTTTCTAGGCGCTCCGAGTGGGGATCTTCAGTTTCCACTTCGGGATTATCTCGCTCAATTTTATCTGTCGTAGCACCCATGCATATAGTGTAGCAAATAAGAAAGAAGAAACAACATATACAGAAAAAATAGTTCCCCTTACAAGAAAATACGGCTACATTGAGTCGTCATGTTGTCTTCCATCCTTGACATTCTGCAGGGCATTCCAGGGGAAATGGCCTTTTGGATGATCGTCGCTGTTTTAATCATCTGTGGACTTGGCCTTCCTCTTCCTGAGGAAGTACCTCTTTTTGTTGCAGGTTACCTTGCATACACTGAAACCGTCTCATTGGGAAAAGCGATTTTCTTTACTACTATTGCCATCGTTCTTGGAGACTCCATTTTGTTTGGGATTGGTCATCGATTCGGGCCAAACATATTTAAAAATAAACTTGTTAAGCGATTTTTAACGCCGAAAACCCTCGACAAAGTAAATAAATATTTTCACCGATATGGCAATCGAGTCGTTTTCGTTGCGCGTTTTGTGGCAGGCGTGAGAGCTCCTGTATTCCTCATGGCAGGTGTTCTTAAAATGCCTTATCAGCGCTTTCTTCTATTGGATGGCATTGCCGCATTGATAAGCGCTCCACTTATTGTCTGGGCGACCTATCACTTTTGTCACTACTTTGGTGGAGAGACCGACCAAGCCCTTAAAGTAGTAAGAAGTACTGAAAAGTGGATCTTGACCTGTGTCATTCTTAGCGTGCTCAGCATTTCATTCTATCTCTATCGTCGTCAAAAAAAAGCCGATCAAAACCGTGACCGAACAATGCTTCCTCCACCTGAGACAGAACGGTTTT
>JAGRAY010000186.1 GCA_020434375.1 Bdellovibrionales bacterium
TGACTTCAAAGTTATCTCGTATTTTTTGCCAAGCTCCAGGCCTTCCATCGTATTACTGACAGATTTCCCATTCAAGTAGATATCTGCATTTTTAGGAATGACATTAATTTTAATTTGCCCACCTATTTTTTCGAGCGAAAAAGACACGTCTTGGCTGACATCTTTGAGGTATATGGTTTTAGTTGATGTCTTATAGCCTTCTTTTTCAACTGTAATTTCATGCTCTTGGTTCAATTTAAGCTTATAAATGGTTGCAGGAGTGACCATTTCAGTTGTTGTCTGGTTAAATGCGATTTTAGCTCCCGGCGGGTCGCTCTTAACAAAGATAGATCCTAAAAGTGCCTTTTTTTTGGTCAACGTGAAATCATAAACAGTTTGTTTCGAGGTAATTGAAAACGATTCATTATAGGTTTCGTATCCTGCTAATTGAATACTTAGTTGATAGGTTTTTTCTGGAATTAGTCTCACAGTTAGAGGAGCTTCTCCTCGAGCTTCACCTTCAATAGAAATTGAAGCTCCCGGGGGTAGCGTATTTAGAGTAATGGATTGAGCTTTGGATGGAAGAGGTAGCGAAATAGTAGACCCCTTATGAAAAAACTTCCAGTATCCAAAGATCAACGTAAAAGCGACAGCTCCTAGGATAAATAGCTTTGATAAAATTGATTTCGCCTGTTTCTGTTGATCTATGCTGCTAGGCAGTACCACACTTGCCGTATCACTTTTTTTTGGGTGACTATGCCCCTGTATATCGGATTCAGATGCGCTAGATGCTGCTCTAAAGTCATCCTTTGATATTTGATCGAGAGCTCGTTTCAAAGATTCTTGTTCTTCTGCGATTTCGACTTTAAAGATGTCCATCAAAAAGTCTGACAAATCTTTGGTCGTGTAGTCTGGGAAAGTCGTATAGAAAATTTTTGATAAAGCCGCATGCATTTCTTGAACATTGAAAAAACGATCTTCTCGTTCTTTGGACAAGGCTTTCATTAAGGCTTGTTCAAGTTCCGGGGGAATATTTGGATTGTATTTTCTGGGTGAAGGAATAACGCATTCTTTGATGGCTTCGAGTGTTTTAAAATCTGAGTCTCCATGGAATAGCCGACGATTTGTTAACATCTCATACAGTAAAATGCCTGTTGAAAAGAGATCGGTGCGTTGATCTAGCTCAAGACCAGCAGCTTGCTCAGGAGACATATAACCAAACTTTCCTTTGAGAACACCGGCTTGCGTTCGATGAAGCTTTGATTCTGTTTTCGCAATTCCAAAGTCGACTATTTTAACTTCGCCATAATATGAGATCATGATGTTTTGTGGAGAAATGTCGCGATGAATAAGTCCTAAAGGCTTTCCTGTGAGAGAATCAATGCGATTGTGTGCGTAGTCTAGCCCCTTGAGGGTTTCGAGGATTATGTGTAGTGCTTGTGCAATGCTCAGCTGGCGCTTGACGGTATAACATTTCTTTAAGATAGCTCGAAGATCCTTGCCGTGAATATATTCCATGGCAATGAAATAATTATCGCCTATTTTCCCAAGCTCACTTACCTGGCATATGTTGGCATGAGTAAGTTCCACCGCGATCTTAGCTTCATCGATAAACATTTCGACAAATTCTTTGTCTTGCGTAAGGTGAGGTAAAATGCGTTTAATGACTAAAATGCGCTCGAAACCATGGATTCCAAACGATTTAGCTTTAAAAACTTCAGCCATACCTCCAACGGCAATGCGGTCTAAGAGGAGATATTTACCATATACAGATGTTCTTGTGCCCACGTTATTAGATGCTTAAGAAGCTCAACAAATTAAAGTTAGTGAATCGACCACAGGCCGTCAACTTAACGATTTGGTGTGTTCTTGCCAATGTTTTTCTGTGGTCTCAAACCCTTCTTTTTGGCTTTGTGTGGGATGACTACCCAACGGTTGTTTCCAACGTATCTCTTAGGGAGTGGAATGTTCTATGGAAAGCATTTTTACACGATTTTTGGGCGTTGCATAATCATCCACAAATGAGTGGGTACTGGAGACCTTTAGTGACCGTTGTGTACAGTCTCATCGGGCATCTTTTTAGTTTTAATGCCTGGATTTTTCATGGACTCAGCATAAGTATTCACACCACGAATGCAATACTCGTAAAAAAAATCTTTGATGAATTGAATAAAGAAGTCAAATACTCTTTGGCTTGTTTCGCGATGTTGCTGTTTGCGTTTCATCCTGTTCAATCAGAAACCGTTAGTTTTATCTCGGCATTGCCGGACCTGTTGTCTGCGCTTGGTGGGCTTTGGATGACATATTGTCTCCTGAAAACCGATTCGAATTTAAAGCGCCGTATGGTTTTTTCAAGTTTAGGATTGGTTGTGGCGCTTTTATCCAAAGAATCTGGCCTTTCCTTTGCGCTTTTAGCATTAGTCTTAACGATTTCATCATCGAGATCTCGCTCTCAGAAGCTTATCGAAGTGTCGGTTTGGTTGAGTTTGGCTTCAATCTACGTCGCACTACACGGAATGGTGGGCTTCCCGAAATTATCAGAATTTCCTGGAGGCGCTCTGGAAGGGGCAGATCGCATAAAACTGGTCATCGATGCTTTTTGGAACCACATCGTTTTGCTCGTCTGTCCATGGACTATTTCTCCACTGAAAACTTTATCGCTCAATGTTTGGGACATTTGGACTGGTCTAAAGGCAGGAGTCCTGCTTATGGCAGTATTTTTTTCGATTCGAATTTACATTCAAAAAGTGAACTATCGAATTCCCATTTTGATGTTTTGGTGCTTTTGGCTCCCTGTTTCGTTTCTGTTCCCTTTAGAAAAACATATGGCAGCCCGATATGATTACCTCCTGGTCATTCCCTATGTTTATATATTGACACGCGAGATCAAAGAAACGTTCATTTTATTTGCGATAGTTTGCCTATTTGCGATAGGCAGCTTTTATCATGCCCAAAAATGGAAGTCTGATGAAAAATTGTGGGGCACTCTAATAGAATACGACAATGCTTCAAGTGTCGTATGGAATCAATGGGGCGTTATACGTTTAAAACAAAATAAATTTGAAAGTGCTTTTAACGCTTTTGCGATGGCAAGATCTCTTGATCCTGGCTATCAAGAAGCCTTTTTTAACGAAATCGTTACGCTTGTCAAAAGTCAAAAGCTGCGCATAGCGATGCCTCGAATGGAAGAAT
>JAGRAY010000187.1 GCA_020434375.1 Bdellovibrionales bacterium
TTTTCAAAGATCTTTGAATAATTAGGGAACTTTTGACAAATATAGTCTTCCCGACACGCCCTTCCAGAATGGCATGTATCCAACATCGCTCGGGCTACTTTCGATTCAAGGCACGCTCCTGAATCGCCACTTGCCGCACATAGATCAAATCCCGCACCGCCCTGATTTGCACAAATCTCATGAGGGATAGGCTCGATGGCAATATCAAGCTTTTCTTCTTTCAGCGTACATCGACGGCTCATTCTTCCCAGTGGTGCACCACTTTGAGGAAGCACACAGGAGTAAGGATCTCGATTCTTCAAAATTGCACCTTTGAGCTTCCACTTGTCTTGAAATGCAAAAAAATTATAGGTGGGTATTTCTCCTCGATCGCTTGGCATATGATCATTTTCAGTAATCTCTCCTTCCCAACATGCAGAACCACTTGCTTCAACTGCTTTTTTAAGAACGCATTCTCCGATGAGTACATCGTGCTGAGCATTTGTCACCGTTCGCCAACACTGTGTCGGTCGATTACTATCGATCTTGCACTTAGGCGTGTTCACAAAGTCTTGCTCGGAGGCCATACAAAGTTGTCCAACATCAAGTGGTTCAAACATCGGAATGCCCTTTGCTTTCTGCCAATCCGAATTCGAAAAAATTGAATGAGGTCGAAACTTGTTGGGGCTTTGGCCCAGAGCAATAGCTTTGATATAAGCTTTGCGTCGAGATTCTTCGGCCATTGCATGAGGCGAAAGCGCTAGTTGTTGACGATTAAATGGATGTGAAAAGTTTGAATCCGCATATCCTAGAATGTGAAACCCGGCTGTCCCTCCTGATTGGTGACATCCCATACAGGTAAGATTATCCAGGCGTTCAATCAATGCACGATGACTTTTGATGTAGTTGAGTTTTGACAAGTCGATCGATTGAATAAGAGCCATTTTACTTCGAAAAAGCCTCGCATAGGGTTTGTTGGCTAATCGTGAGCGCCCAAGGGTCGACCACGATACTGACATTTTTGAAAGAAATTTTGGATCGAATTGAATATTGAGAGTCCCTTGATCCAACGCCTCTAGGTGATCTTTTTTTGCAAGGTAGGTGACAAAATGATCAAGAAGCTCTGGGTGCTTTTCGATAGTTAAAACATCGGGAGTGTTTTCTAGTGGTATAGGCGCCAAGCCACTGGGTGTTTGTCGAAAAATCCTTTGAATGTACATGGCTTGGCCACCAAAATCGTGCATATAACCAGACGTGAAACGAAGCGATTGAAAATTGACCTCCATTTGTAAAAACTGAAGATCTTTGAGTGGTCCATCTTTTAGGTGGCTTGCCGATGGAGTTTTCATCATCCATGCCTTTGCATAATCCCTACAAGACTCTTTTTTGGGATACTGATGAACAACATTAATTAAAAACGGCAAACTGGATCGTGAGGTAGAAGATTGATAGCTCAAACGATAGACAAATCGAATTTCGCCACATGAATCATTGCGGAAATCCATGCGATCAATACGATTCACCACAGCGACCAATTTCATAAATGCATATTTGGAGTAAAGCCAACGAGGGTCAAAGTGCCGAGGCTCGTCGCCGTCGTACTCTATCTGATAGGGATACCACGAATTATTCGACAAATGCCGAATAAAAAAACCTCCCTTTTGATCTCGAGATGATCGAGCACCTTTGTCTTCAAAGCCACGAATCAATTGAACCATATTCGGAACATCGCCATAGCCAAGAGGAATTTCTTCTGGCAATTGGTCCGTCTTTGGATCGTGTGGCACGGGTCGCCCAAGAGTGTCGGCAAAATCTCGATAGGCACTCACTTTGTGATACAAGTTTTTTGTTTGGGAAATAGATGTCGAATGACCCAAAGTCTCTGCTAAACTATAGCCACTATTCTCAAGTTCATTTAGTGTGCGCGCATCTAAAACATAGACTATCGGATCAATGCGATCCAAACTCTGCCCAAATACACATTGAAATGACCAAATGATGGCCCAACACCACAATCTAAGGCACTTCATAGATCTAAATTGTAGCCGATTTGAATTAATGAAAAAACTAATAGTTCATCGAGTGAAGATGAGACACCTCTAAAAACTCTATGTGTTTTCAATAGCAATACATATTTTTCAAAACACATGGTAAAATCACTCTACATTTTAAGTATGAAAACAGTAGTCGTTTTTTTATGACAAATAAGATTTATTTGTCAGCGTTTGGCTAAGTTATTATATGGGTAAAAAGCTATGGATTCTTGCTAGCTGTGTATGTACTGGCATATCTATTTTGGCGGCAGTGATTTTTTTGGCCGTGCCTCGCGCCATGGTGCCGTCGACGACATCGTATCCGCCTAAGCTAGTTGCTCTTGTGCGACCACTCCTTGGCGATTCATTGTGCTCATTTCAAATCGTACGACATTATAGGCAAAACCAGTCAAGTTCAGGGATGTTGTGGTTACACCTTAAAAATTTTGTAGCTACCCGGTATGTAAATATGTTTTGGAACAAGCTTGATCGCGTTCGAACGTGTTTAGACCTTTTACATCACCCTAGAAGTCAATTCCCGATTGGTTTTTATCCTACAGCTCAGATAACTTATACTAACTCTGTTGAGCAGTTAAATGCTGCACAAATTTTGACAGTTTTATCGATGTGGTCTTCAAGCAGGCAAAATCCCTGGTGCCATCCCGATCGAGTCATCAATTTGATTCGAGTTTATTCAAAAAAATTACCCTATGAAACTCAAAAAGAACTCGAACAGGTAACGACACAAGATATTCAATTGAACTTACAACCATCACCAATAAAATGTACCGAGTCAGGATAAATTTCTCCGAAATCTTGGGACGCCAGACGCTATCCAATTTTCCTAATTCCGATTCAGTCAGATGTCCCCCGATTAGACAAATCAATTAAGCTGTATGTCACCGGAATTGTGTACCTGAAGAAAATAAAAAGCCTACGATTTCATATAAAAATTGTTTAGAGGCAATTCGCGAACACTATAATGATGAAATACCTCAAGCTGGAATAATAAGAATGAAAGAAATTCGAACCAACTATAGTATTTTAAGTTTTAGTTGATACTGCTTAAATTTTGGAAGATTGACGTATGGCGACTTGGAGCGTAG
>JAGRAY010000188.1 GCA_020434375.1 Bdellovibrionales bacterium
AATTGGTTTTATGTCTCGTATTTCATTAGCGTTCATGGCTAATATTGAAATGAAAGTTTGACTGTCAAAACGATGACCCTTTGTGGCTTTTCTCTTTTGCCAGAGCGCCCCTAGATCTGATCGATCTCGACTCTCTAGATTTAAAAAATCGAACGAGCACATCTAAATAAGGTTTATCCATTTGAATTTGAATATGGTCTATCTTGCTGCCTTGAAAAAATTTTGAAAGAGACATCTGCCTTTGTTGTTCTCGACTTTTATAGGTCGTTCGAACCTTTGATTTTGACGTATCTACAATGGTTACCATGCCACTCTCAGCATCTTCTAACTCAATGAGACCGATATTGGGCAGTGTGACTTCCCTTGGATCTTGAATTGATATGGCAACAAGGTCATGACGCCGCGATGTTACCGATAGGATCGTTTCAAACTGATCCACTTGGAAATCTGATACCAGAAAGCATGTCACTTTTTTCTTAAGCACTTGATTAAGAAAACTCAGGGGTTTTTCAAAATCAGTATTTTTTGAGTTAGGCTCAAAACTCAAAATTTCCCGAATCAGTCTCCAAATATGTGCGCGACCTTTTTTAGGTGGAATGTAGTGTTCCACCCGATCCGAGAAAATGAGTAAGCCAACTTTGTCATTATTTTTGAGAGCGGCATAGGCCAAAAGCGCTGTTAGCTCTGCGGCTGTCTCGTTCTTAAAACGATCGATGGTACCAAATTTAGAAGAACCTGATACGTCCACCACAAACATAACTGTAAGCTCGCGTTCATCACGGTGCCTCTTTATAAATGGATGATTCATTCTGGCTGTGACATTCCAGTCAATCGTACGAATATCGTCACCTGGCTGATATTCCCGAACTTCTTCAAATTCGAGGCCTCGTCCTTTAAAGGCGCTTTTGTATTCGCCAAGAAATGTATCATTGACAAGGTGTCTTGCGCGAATCTGGATCCCTCGGATTCGCGCAATGAGCTGCTCGTCTAGATATAAATCATTTGGCATTTACGGGACATCTACCTTGTCAAAAATCGTTTGCAGAATATCCTCCGAAGAAAGATTTTGAGCTTCAGCCTCATACGATACTAAAACCCGATGCCTTAATACATCCAAGCCAATCGTCTTGATATCTTGCGGTGTAACAAATCCTCTGCCTTTCAAGAAAGCATGTGCTTTGGCTGCTTGAATTAAATAGATAGACGCCCTGGGTGATGCACCATACTCAATAAGAGACTTAATATTTGAGAGTCCAAATTCAACCGGATCTCTCGTTGCAAACACTAGATTTGCTACGTAATCGAAAAGTTTGTCATCTACAAATATTTGTCTAACCAGTTCGCGGGTTTCAATTAGAACTTTGGGCGAGAGAACTTTTTTCACGTGAGCACCTAAGTTTTGGGTCACGCGTTTCATAATATTAATTTCTTCAATTTTGCTTGGATACACCACGCGTACCTTAAGCATAAATCGATCAACCTGAGCTTCTGGTAAGGGGTACGTACCCTCTTGTTCTATTGGATTTTGTGTCGCCAAAACTAAAAATGGATCTGGCAATGGATAGGTTTGATCTCCAATCGTCACTTGTCGCTCTTGCATGGCCTCAAGCAAGGCACTTTGAACCTTTGCTGGTGCACGATTGATTTCATCGGCAAGCACAAGGTTGGCAAAAATGGGTCCCTTTTTCACAGTAAACTGCCCATCTTTGGGAGAATAAATTTGGGTGCCTACTAAGTCTGCCGGAAGCAAATCGGGTGTGAACTGTACTCTTTGAAAGTCAGCTGAAATTGCATCTGCTAAGGTTTTAATGGCTGTTGTTTTTGCAAGGCCTGGAACGCCTTCGACCAAAATATGACCATTGGCTAAAAGCCCCAACAACAGCTTTTCAACCATATTGGTTTGGCCTACGATAACCGACCCAATCTCCTCGAAAAGCCTTGTAAATTCAGGAAGTTTTGCTTCAACGTTTTGATTTAATGTTTCAACAGTTAGCACGGATATTCTCCCTTTCGACGATATTCGACAGATCTGCAATAATGCCCCAACAGTTCTATCCCCTAAAGTCGCTTTGCGACTAACGACTTTTCAGTGGCAGATACCATGAACGAAAGTCTGGGTAAATTAATTTTTGGTAAACAGCGAAAGGATAGCGCCTAACATGACAGTTTATCTAACTATCGCCGCCGCAAGCGAGGCGACTCCACCAAAAATGATGATTCGATTAAAACGCGGCACAGCTCTTAGTTTAAATGAACAATTTTTCCAGACAAAGAGGTGGCAAAAAAAAGCGAGGGTTCTAGAACCCTCGCTTCGCCTATTTATAAGAACTAGATTTTTAGTAGTCTTCAGATGGATTGACGTCTTCGTTGTCCATTCCGCTATCCATGGATTCGGTAGAGTCCATTTCTGTTGAGGAGTCTGCGGCAGGAGCTTCAGAAGAAGGTGTCATTTCAGAACCTTCACTCACACTTTTAACTAACTTCGCATAAACCCAACCTTCTGAACCGTCTTCTTTTTTTACTTTCAGCCATTTTTTGTTTTTTTCAATAACCATTAATTTTTCGCCTTGAGGAATTGGTTCACCTGCATGAGCTGCCTTTGTGGAAGGACTCTTCCTAAAGTTAAGTGACTTTCCCTTCGGTGTTACCGTCTCCGCGAAACCGGTCGCTAAAAACCCTGCTGTAAGCAATACTGTAAGACCTAATAATTTTTTCATTTTTTTCCTTTCTAAAAAATCGGCTTTCTAACCGACAGGAAGGTGAATAAGCATGATCTGTGCCAGAAATATATCTAAGAGACTCATCATAAACTATAATTATTTCAGGTATTTACGATTGATTGTTTGAGATATAAGTGATTCTGTCATTGTTAGGAACTAAAAGTTCTTATTTTTTAGGTCATTGTAATTCCGAAAGTCATTATATTTATATTTTCTGCAAATAAATTTCTCCGGACGTAAGTCCGGAGTATTTCTTTTTGCAGCTTTGCTGGCAGAAGTTGCACCTCTCGGGCAAATGCTTTTGGATTTGGATATAGTATTTTAAGTTTTAGTTGATACTGCTTAAATTTTGGAAGATTGACGTATGGCGACTTGGAGCGTAGCGACG
>JAGRAY010000189.1 GCA_020434375.1 Bdellovibrionales bacterium
GACGCCACACGATACGTTGTAGAAAGCGCAAACTCTAAGCCACCACCCAGAGTGGGGCCATCAATAACGGATACTGTTGGAAAGGGAAGGTTTTCAATGAGATCCATCATCTGCTGGCCATAGCGTGCTTTTTCGGAGGCTTCTTTGGCATCTTTTAGATCAAAAATTTCTTCAATATTTGCTCCCGCAATAAATTGCTTTGGTTTTCCGCTGGTGATCAAGAGGCCTTGAATGCTCTCGTCTTTTTTTAAGGCGGGAATGCAGTCCATAAGTTCTGTTACCAATTCCGAACTCAAAACATTCACAGATTTTCCGTGCATATTCAGCACGAGTTTCAAGAAATTCTCTTCTAGGCGCACGATTTCCAAGTGCTGATAAGTCGCTCCTGAATCTGCGTGTTGATTGGATGCTGTGAGTGTCATGCTAAACCTCCATTTTCAAGAATGATGGCTCCACCTTGTCCGCCACCAATACAAAGCGAGGCGAGGCCGCGATCAATGGATTTCTTTTGTAGTTCAATGGCCAAGGTCAGAGCAATGCGTGCACCCGACGTTCCTACAGGATGACCCAGAGCAATAGCACCGCCATTTACATTTAAGATATCTGGATTTATTTCAGAGAGTTCGGGCCCTGCTCCAAAGTCTGCTCCAAGTTTATTGTCTTTAAATATTTTACAAACTGACAACACTTGAGCCGCAAAAGCTTCGTTAATTTCCACAAGTCCGATATCTTTCATAGATAATTGGCTTTCACGCAGGGCTTTGGTGCTAGATGCGACAGGTCCAAGTCCCATTCGCCGAGGATCAACGCCCGCAAAAGCATAGTGACGAATCCAGGCTAGAGGTGACAGTGAAAGAGATTTTACTTTGTCTTCACTCATCAGAAGCACTGCGCAAGCGCCGTCTGTAATGGGGCAGCTATTACCAACTGTCACCGTACCGTGACGGCGATCGAAATAAGGTTTTAGTTTGGAAAGAGCCTCTAGAGTTTGATTTTTTCGTGGTCCTATATCATCTGCAACAACCTTACCTTTTTCTGTGAGGTAGACCGGAGAAATTTCTTCCTTCATGCGCCCTGATTCTGTTGCCGCAAAAGCTCTTTGATGACTTTTGAGAGCGAACGCATCTTGGTCTTCTCTGGAAATATGAAACTCTTTAGCTAAAATTTCGGCAGTATCTCCCATACTTAAACCACAAAACGGATCTTTCAAGCCTTCTAGTAAAGCGACAATGGGTTTAATCATGTGGGGCCGAAATTGAAGAAACGCTAAAAGCCTCTGAGGTAAGGTTTTTGCCGACCAAACTTTGCCAAGAAAGTTGCTCATGGCTTTAGGAAATACCAAGGGAATATTCGACATCGACTCGGTGCCTCCCGCAATGACCACATTGGCTTGCCCGTTTCGAATGAGCTCGTATCCCGTGGCAATCGCTTGAAGACCTGAGGCACAATTTCTTGCCACGGTTTGTGCCGACACAGACTGTGGCATTCCTGCCATTAGTGCAATAACCCGAGAAATATTGGTGGCCTCCATGGGTTGGGAGACATTTCCAAAGACCACTTCATCAACGGTATTGACATCAAGATTTGATTTTTCGATGAGTTCCCGCGTAGCGATTCGACCTAACTCCTGGGCGGTCGTATTTGAAAATTCCAATCCAGCCTTTACAAAGGGCGTGCGAACACCTGCAACAAGAGCAACTCTTTTCATGATGGAAAAGAGTGTAGCGGATTCCCTCCCAACCATCGAGTTTTTTGTATATCCTCCTCAATGGCTTTGCCTGGCACGTCAGTCAAAGTTAGACTCAAAGGTTTGCTTGACGTCTATTACACTATACCGTATAATGTAAACATTGATTGTAAGCTTCGGCAATAAAGTTGCTAAGGAAGTTTGGGAGCACAACGAATCTAAATCTCTCCCTGAGAATCTTTGGATTCGAGCAAAGGCTCTACTTACAATTATGCACGCTACTTCAGTCCTTGAGGATCTGAAAATTCGAGGTCAACCTCCGAATATTCGTCTTCATAAGCTGAAGGGAGATCGAAGAGGTTATTGGAGTGTGACTATCAAGTTACCTTGGTGTCTGACATTCCAATTTAAAAAGGGTGAGTTTTCCGACGTGCGAATAGAAAACTACCATAAAGGATGATGAGATGATCAAAAACGAAAAGCCATTACACCCTGGTGTAGTTTTGAATGAAATCTATATGAGTGAATTGTCTTTGAGTCAAAGTGAGTTGGCGCGACAGTGTAGGTGCTCGGCTCGTAAAATCAATGAAATTGTCAACGGGAAACGTGGAATTTCGCCAGAGTTCGCAATTATTCTGGAAAACGTCTTGGGCACAACAGCCGAAATGTGGGTTCGTATGCAGGCAGAATATGATCTTTGGCAAGCCAGAAAAGCAGCCTGAAGGGTCCACATTCAGAGGCAAAATGTAACTGCTATCCAGATTAGCGTATATCTAGTCATCAGGACACTCTTCATAGAATAGTAACAGTGTCATGGCGTGGGTGTTCCCAACGAGATTAGAGCACACTTGAATATGGCTTTCATATAACGCTTTTTCGTAGCTTTCTTCTCCAGAGCTTGATGTCCCAAATTTACGATATTGCATTATGTAGCGCACTGTGTTATATACGAGAGCGTGAAGAGTTTTATTTTTGTGGGGATGCTGCTTATAGGGTTAGGCTGGCATGAAGTTTCGGCCAGTTGTTCGTCTGATATACTTTTTGGAGTTGACCTAAGCATGTCAGTGAATAATCCAGACTTGCAGAATTTTCGGATGAGCAACTACTTTGAAATGAATCAAATAATTTCTTTGTCGCTGTTTGGTTTTCGAACAACGCTTAATAGCCTAAATAAATCAAATCAATCATTGCATCGTATGGGTTCATTTTATTTTCCGAGGACGCCAAGACTATCAAGTGATGCGAAAATAACTAGCAGTGGAGATTCGTATAAAAGAAAACCATCAAATTGGTCAATCGCGTTTGGGTCACCTGATTCAAACTCAAATCAGATCTCTAATTTTATCGACTTTTTATCAAAACCCTTGGGAGGAGATTTTTTTTATGGAACTCTTCAAGCAAT
>JAGRAY010000018.1 GCA_020434375.1 Bdellovibrionales bacterium
TTGGGAATGAACGTTCCTTTAGGGTCGACCGCCAAGATCGCTGGTCGTGGAGAAAAGCGTAAAAGCTGATCAAAGTACGGGAGAATGGTTCCTTGAGTTTTTCCACCTCCGATGCTTCCCGTCACCAGAATGTTTCCCGCTAACGCCTTTGGGGACAAGGAAACCCATACGGGCTGGGTTTCCTCTTCTTTCGATCCTAACACCAACTGATTCTTGGCCTCCGGGAACGGAGGGAGTTTGATCGCCTGGGCAGGCTTCCATCTCCCAACCCGATGAGTCAGGACTCCGTACAACACGGTCATGCTCAAGCTAAACTGCGATTGAATCAGAAGCTGAATCCAGTCGGGATACGACAGTTCGTTAGAAACAATCGGCAACTGAAGTATTCTCAGCAAGAAGACTCCGAGAAGAAATACCAGAACAGTTTTCCAAGCCCGTGCTTTGGTCGATGCTTTGGATCTTAAATGGCGAAGGCGACTTCCTTGTCCTCTAAAACTCCACCATCGGCTGAATCTATGGCAGAGGTAGCTGGTGTTGAAGAGCGTGCTTAATCCTCCCGGTATCAACCAGGAGAAATGCTTTCGAATTCCGAGCAGAGACCCCGTCTGCAAGGTTAGAAACCACGTAGGGTTAATTAGAAACACTAACACACCGCCAAGAATCAAAAGGGCTACGGGAAGAGGGACGTCCTTTACCGGCATTGTTCCATCGCTAAAATCAAACGCTGCAAGGCAAACCTCAGTTCTGGATTCTCTTTGCGTTCCTGGTTGGTAATCATGCGAATAAAGTCTTTCAGTTTTTGGATCATGGCTTGAGTGATCATTTCAACTCCTTTCGTTTTTGGATTTGATTAAATTCTTTATCGATGCTGTAGATGTTATCGATGAGCTTTTTGTCGCTCACGAGTCGTTCGATGGGCAGTTCGCTCAGACACGTGAGAAACGAATGCTTAAGTTCATTAAGTGGTTCACAATTCATATTTACCTCCTTTGAATGTGACGCAATGACCCACATTGCAGACGACGTGCCAAGGTTGGAAAAATAATTTCGAAGTTTTTAGAAAGTTATTTTTAAGAAAAGAATCGACGGAATTTCGAACAGATATTTCTGAAAACCGAACTCGATCGTTCAATCTTCAAACGGATCAGAGAAACGAAAAAGTATTATGAATAGAAATTCTGATATCAGAATTTGAAATAAGATCTTAAAGATGTTGGATAAAATCGCGGCTAACAAGGCTTTGAGGAGTATCGAAAGAATCGACATCAATTTTGATATTGTTTTTGGTTCTTGTTGAATCAACTTTGATGACGTTGGCAACGAATTCGCAATATGGAAGGAAAAATTCACGGGATTCTCTATATGCAGGAGGATTTTAAGACGCGTCTTGTTCGCTTTTCGGACTGGGGCGCTTGGTTTGGCTATTGTTTTCATTTTGTTCCTTTCTAGAGGGTTTCTTCACCCATCTGGAATGAGAAACCCGGAGAGAAAGGACTGAAAAGGAATGGACTATCCAAAGCCTCGTCAAAAGCATGTAGATCTCTTAAATCCACGGCTCAAGAGTCTCCTTTATGGAACTCCTTCAAATGTAGTTTGTTGGCCTTGAAAAGAAATAATCAAAATCCAAAAAATAGTACTTGAAAGTAGTGTGCACAGTTTGATATGACGCATAGCATATATGAGAACCATCCAATACCAGGGATGGTGGGTCTCAATTCTTCTTCCTTTCTGTTTTAGCTGTGGCGGTATACTGGGTGAGATTCGACCATCTAAAAATATCGTAGGTACTCCAGTCCTTGAAGTGATGCAGGGACAAGAGTCTCAAGGACTAATCTCCTCGCCCTTGCCCGAACCGATTAAAATCAAGCTCAAAGATGAAGAAAATAAGGGAATTTCCGAAGAAGAATTAACTATTACGCTCAAAGAAGGTTCGGTCGAGCATCAATACCCGGCTAGTGTCATGACAGATAAAGACGGGATGGTGGACATACAAGTCACGTTAGGCCGAAAAGTGGAAAAGCTCGTTTTGGAAGTTAGGGCGAAAAACTTTGCGACGACATCCACGCTGATTACCATTCATACAACAGCTTCTATTTTCAATGTCACTGGATTATCTGAATCCGCCTGTGCAGCCGAAGGTCAAAAGATTGGCACGGCAACCATTCAAGCCATCGGTGTAGGACAAAAGCCGATAGCAAATACAAAAATTAGAATTGATATTACCAACGGACGGGTAGATGCCCTCCCATATGAAAGTTCCATTGAAAAGGATACGGATACAGATGGAAATATCACATTGGATATTTATGGAGGAAACGTACCAGACGGATATGACTCTGAAGTAATTGTTAGTGTTTTAACGCCCGATATCGCTGGTAGTATCCCGAAAATTCTAAAGTATGAGGTCACCAAGTCCAAAGCCATGGAAGCGTTGTCTCCTCCCATTCAATTCGGAGGCATATATATCTATGCACAATTCACCTTTGCTGTGAAGGTCTACAAAGAGTGCCATCAGCCGTTTCAAGACGAACCGGTTTCATTTGAGTGGAGGCGTAGTGGCCCAGGTGTGTGTGAATGGAAGCCATCCAATTCTACAAATTGGGCATTGCAATCAACGATTAATACAAATACGGACGGTATTGCTCAATGGAGTAAGCAGCTGGATACGTCACCTCCAGGAGGCTGGCCAAATCCCTTATGGAATGAAATTCGAGCGTCCGTTACAGGTGGAATTAATCCAATTCTATATGTCGCAACCAGCATGTGGTGTGACCCGAGCACGCATAATTAATGCTTCAAAAAGGAATTATACTCTTTATTCTCTGCTTAACATTTCAAGTCATGGCGAGTGAGTGGCCTATGTTGAAGCAAGCTGAGGTTGAAGTTAAAAATCACAATTATAAGACGGCGATCGATCTTACACTGCCACTTCTTGATGCTCTTAAATTGTCTACGGTCGAAGAAATTTCTCAAGGCCATAAAATCTTAGGTATTGCTCGGTGTGAACTTGGCGACATTGGAAATGCAAAAGAGCACTTTGAAACCCTGGTTGTATTTTCACCCAAAGAGTCGATTCAGGATTTTCAGCTTTCCCAAGTCTGTCAAAAGTTATTCAACAAGGTTATGGGAAGGGCTGAAGTAAGAAGAAAAGGAGTAATGCCTAAAAATAGTGATCAGCTTCATTCATCAGAAAATAAGTCTGCTACGATAGAAATACAAACCGTACCAAAGCCAACAATTAACCTTAGGCTACAAGAGCAATCTCAAGAATCAGACATCCAAAAGTGGAAACTGTGGATACCCTTTGGAGTAGGGCAGTTTGAAAAGAACGAAAAGAAAAAGGGAACCTTTTTTCTAACAACGCAGTCAGTTCTCTTTTCAACTGCGATCACCACTTTTATCCTTTTCAAAATTGATCAGAATGCAGATGGTACATTTGATCATGCTAGGAGGGCTGAGACTTATCGAATCACCTTATGGAGTTCATTGGGGGCAGGGGTAGTGTCCACTATTTGGGGAATTTGGGATGCGAAAAAATAAGATATAGATTCCCATTTTTTAAAAAGATCGTAGCATGAGTTGATGTACGCCTTTATCTCAAAATTTGTGTTATCCGCCCTCTTGATCGCTTTTACGTCTTGGTTGGCTGGGCGTAAGCCAGCGCTTGCGGGATTTATTCTCGCATTACCTCTAACCAGTTTAATTGCCATCGCTTTTGTGCAAACGGAGTGGCGGGACCCACAAAAGTCAGTGGAATTTACAAAAAGTATTTTTGTTAGTGTCCCACTGTCCTTGGTGTTTTTCATACCCTTCTTATTTTCAAAGCAAATCAAAATATCATTCTGGGGGCTCTATGGATTGGGACTTGTTTTGTTAGTTATGTCATATGGCATCCATCGGTATATTTTTTCTGGAAATGATTAATTGAATCAGGGTGAAGTCTCTTCATCATAGTGAATGTGTCTTGCCCTTGTGTTAAGGTAGGTATTCTTAAAAATTATTTTTCTAGTCTGGAGCAAGTTCGATTTTCTGCGCCAACATCTTTCCATTTTCTGACATGATACATTTGGCGACAACTCTGCTTTCAATTGTCAATTCGTTGATGGTTATAGCTTTTTTGCCTTGAAAAACTTTCGTTTCGGATCCCAGTTCAATAGGCACCGTTTTTCCATCGATTGTTTTCACTTCTACAAGATTTTTATTGATGCTCACGATCGTGCCCATGATTGTATGTCCGTGGCCTTCATGGGCGAATCCTGTTTCTGTGATTTGCAAAAATAAACCTACTAAACCTAATAACATTATTTTTTTCATCTTACTTTCCTTTCTTATGTTGTTTTTTTTGATCAGGAGGACCTTCCAGAAATTGTCTTGCTTCTTCTTCCTCGTGCATTTCTTTCATGCTTCTAGGATTAAACGTTTTCATTTCATCCAATTCGCCCTTCGTGATCTTTGGGAAGTGTCGGATGAAGTGAACCAGAGTCCAAGAAGCTTCCTCGCCATCTTTTTTCCCCGTGCTCCATGCGGGCATTCCGGTGAGGCGTATTCCATTTTCAATGATGTAAAACAGTTCTCCATCAGAAAGGTTTTGTGTGTCTGGGAGTCGCATGTCGGGTGCTTTGGGGTATAGATTTTGGCCGATAGGCGTTTGTCCACTTCCGTCGTTGGCGTGGCAGGTGGAACAATGATCGGCAAAATGTTCGCGAGCCATCGTTAAGATTTCAGGTGAGTTTTCAACAGGATTCTTTTGGCTACGTGCCTTGGCGGGAATGGCCCAATGTCGCATGCGACGCGCCATGAATACTTCGGCCATCGTAGGATTGTCCTTGGCGCTAATTCCGTGCCTCATAAACATGACAAATCCCACACCTGTGGCGATTAGCCCTAGGATGAAAACAACGCCGAAAAAGCGAAGACTCTTGTTGATATTGCTTTTTTTCATATCCAGGCCTCTCATGGTTAATACGTCAAGGTAAGGCCAGCGCCTAACCCCATGTCACTGTCATAGTGAGTGGATACAGAAATATATTTGGTGGCAATATAGCGAAAGCCGGCCATGTATTCTTTATCGGTGTTGATCATCATGTTGAATCGCAATCGGCTCGTAATAGAAATGTCTTCTCTGCCCAATTGAAAACGTAGTTTTCCTTCTGAGTCGACACGCAAGTCTGCGGTATAAAGCATTGGCAAGGTATACTGAAAACCTGCTACGGCGGTTTTGCGGTTATCTTTATTGCTATCTTGCCCAAACCACGTTTTATTTTCATTACCAAAAATATTCTTAGGTCCACCGGGCTTTTTGTAATGCACATCAAAGCCTACGTACGGGAATAGCCACTGCATACGACCGAAGTATCGACCGATCATGGTTTCACTTTCATACCCATGCATCGAATGATAACCCAAATGCCAAAGGGTGCTGGCCTTCCATCGTGTATTGGCAAGCATGGCTTCACCATCAGATCCGTTGCTTTCAAGGCCGACTCGGGCCATACCATGAAACATCTTGTCATCTTTGTTCAATTGCTTGCTTGCATAAACTGGATTAGGAATTTCAGGATTAGGAGGAGAATTTTCATAACTAAAGATTCGTCCCATGCCGCTCATCATATGATACAAAATATGACAGTGAAAAAACCAATCGCCGCTTTCGTTAGCCGCAAATTCAATCACGTCTGTTTCCATGGGCATGATGTCGATCACGTTTTTCATGGGCGCATAGTCGCCCTGACCGTTGAGTAACCTAAAATCATGGCCATGCAGATGCATCGGGTGTCGCATCATGCTGTTATTGGTCAGAGTGATTCGGACGATTTCACCTTTCTTAATTAAAATTCGATCGGATTCAGAAATGGTTTTATTATCTAATGTCCACACGTAACGGTTCATGTTTCCAGTTAGTTCAAATGCTAATTCTTTCACCGGACCTTCAGGTAAGGTTGTTTTTTCTGGGGCACGCAACATAGCGTAGTTCAAGGTGACGATATCCGGCTGATCATTTTTCATAGCCATGGTCGCATGGTCATGCATTTTCATGTTCTGGATTTCATGACCTTGCACCGAAGTTTGTTTTGGTTTTTCCTCGCCTGTAATTTCTGGATACATCACGGTGTTCATATCCATCTCTTGATTTTTCATCTTCATGCCATTCATTTCACGCATGTTTCCATGTGAATCCATCATCTCGTTCATCATTTTCATTCCGGAAAAATACTTAAGTTTAGGTAGGGGTGTAGCAAACACTTTTTCACCGGCACCCAACCAAAGAGAAGATGATTTGGTGCGATCTTCAGGAGTCACTAAGAATTCATAACTTTTATTTTTGGGAATACGAACTATGACATCGTAGGTTTCTGATACAGCGATGATTAGGCGATCGACCTCCACGGGGTCTACATCATTGCCATCTGTGGCGACGACCGTTATTTTTCCACCGGCATACATGAGCCAAAAATAGTCAGATGCACCTGCGTTGGCAATCCGCAAACGGACTTTGTCACCCGCTTTAAACTGGGGTTGCTCGTTTTGGTTTTTTCCGTTGAGGAGAAACATATCGTAATACACATCGCTTACATCCATGGCACTCATGCGTTTCCACTCGTTGATGACTTTTGTGGTGAAGTGCCCCTTCATCAGGGCCTCACCATAGCTTTGAGTGGCTTTCTTCTTGATGGCAAACCAATCGTTGGCGGTGTGCAAGCTACGGTCTACTTCTTTGGGGTTCATGTCGGTCCACTCGCTAATCACGATGGGCAAGGTTGGAATGTCCCATTCTGCTCGTTTGTTGATAATGAAGGCCCCGTACATTCCGATTTGTTCCTGGAGTCCGCTATGACTGTGATACCAATAGGTACCTGATTGAATAATGGGAAATCGATACACATGACTTGTCTGCGGCTTAATGGGCATTTGGGTTAAATAAGGCACACCATCGAATTGATTCGGAAGAAAGAGTCCATGCCAATGAAGAGAGGTATCTTCATTGAGGTCGTTGTGAACCACAATTTCAGCGGTATCTCCTTCGGTAAACGTGAGGGTAGGCATGGGAATGCTTCCGTTGACGGCGATGGCGCGTTTTGATTTTCCAGAAAAATTAACCGTAGTTTCGGCGATATGTAAGTCATAGTGGACAACGCGTGGTGGGGTATTATTTTGAATGGTTTTAATAGTACCAAGGTCCGTTAGTGGTAATTTCGGAGTACTGGTAGCATGACCTGCGTGATGACTCATAGGGTCTGATGTTTTTGTAGTCTTTGGTCCTTCTTTTATTAATTTCATCCCACATTTTGGGCAATTCCCAGGTTCTGCAGCATGGATTTCAGCATGCATAGGACAGGTATATGTTTCACCTTTTGCCTGTTCCTTGGATATTTGCATATCCATACTCTTCATATCTTGAGCAGATGCGATAGAGGACATAGTCAATACAAGCGCCCATAGAACGATCTTTTTACGATTCTTCACTAGAATTGCCTTTCAGAGATCACCAAGGGATTCTCATGTCTCTTCATACGCTCGGCCATGGTCATTTGTGACACTTTAGACATGAGGTGTAAGTACCGTTCCTTCTTTCATGACGAACTTCCATTTCCAAATAAAATAGATCGCTGGGTAAACAATTAGCTCTAAGGCAAAGCTTGTTACAAGGCCCCCGATCATAGGCGTTGCAATTCTTCTCATGACATCGCTTCCTGCACCTGTAGACCACATGATGGGGAGCAGACCCATAAAAGCTGCCATGACGGTCATCATTTTGGGTCGAATACGCTTGACGGCGCCGTAAATAATGGCCTCTTCTAGATTTGTTCTTGTTTTCATTTGGCCACTTTTGACTTGCTCGTCATAAGAGAGATCCAAATAAAGAAGCATAAAAATGCCTGTTTCTGCATCGAGGCCCAAGAGAGCAATCATTCCCACCCATACTGCGATAGAAAGATTATAGCCCAAGAGATAGAGAAGCCAGACACTTCCGATGAGTGAAAAGGGAACCGCAAGAAAAACAATTCCTGTTTTCACGAGAGACTTTGTATTTATGTAGAGTAAAAGCAATATGATAAAAAGCGTGAGTGGAAGAACAACCTTGAGTCTCTCTTTGACCCGAATCATGTTTTCATATTGACCACTCCAGTTGAGATAGTAGCCGACGGGCACCTGAATTTTCTGACTCACAAGTTCTTTGGCTCTGTGAACGTACCCACCAATATCGCTGACCGAGACATCTACGTAGACATACCCAGCGAGGATGCCATTTTCATTTCGAATCATGGCAGGCCCTTCGACCTTTTCAATGCTTGCAAGTTGCGCGATGGGAATATGAGCTCCATTTGCGGCAGGAATTAGAATGCGTTTGAGTGCATGAAGATCATCACGAAACTCTCGTGAGTAGCGAACATTAATGGGATAGCGCTCCCTTCCTTCAATCGTGTAGGCAATATTGGCTCCACCAATGGCTGAGCCAATAATACTCTGGGCTTCTTCCATGGAGATTCCATACCGAGCGAGCTCTTCGCGATGAAAGACAACGTCGAGATAATACCCTCCGGCAGCACGTTCGGCGTAGACGTTTCGTGTGCCAGGTAAGGTTTGAAGGGCTCCTTCGATCGACTCACTGAGGCTTTGAATGGTTTTTAAATCTGGGCCCATCACTTTAATTCCGATGGGTGTTCGAATCCCTGTGGAAAGCATGTCGATTCGGTTTCGAATGGGCATGGTCCAGATATTGGGGATTCCTGCGAATCGAAGGGTGTCGTTCATTTCATTTTGGAGCTCATCAAACGAGCGATGGGGTGGGGTGATCCATGTAAAAAGGGGATGAATAAAATCAGGTAATTTTGAGTACCATCGATCAATCTTTGGCCATTCTTTTTGTGGCTTTAACACTACAGTGGTTTCGACCATGGAAAAGGGAGCAGAGTCGGTAGGCGTATCGGCTCTGCCTGCTTTTCCAAAT
The DNA here is from genome assembly GCA_020434375.1 of Bdellovibrionales bacterium. Taxonomy (GTDB): domain Bacteria; phylum Bdellovibrionota_G; class JALEGL01; order JALEGL01; family JAGRAY01; genus JAGRAY01. The sequence goes on from JAGRAY010000018.1 coordinate 8,951, forward strand.
ACCGTTTCTACTTCTAGAAACTGACGTAAAAGTTGATCTTGAGCTTGAAGAATTCGTTGCGCCTCGGTGACAGACATTCCAGGAAGAGCAGTGGGCATATATAAAAACGCCCCTTCATTTAAAGGCGGCATGAATTCTGATCCAAGTTTGAAATAAAGTGGAACGGTTGTGAGGACAAGTAAGACCGCCCCAGCGATGACAGCCTGGCTATGGCGCAAGGCAAAGTGGACAACTGGCTCGTAAACCCGAAATAATACACGGCTAATAGGGTGTTTTTCTTCAGGGTAGTAGGTTCCAACGAGCGTACGATTACCTATCCAACGAACTCCATTGATGAACCCTCGACGTATTTTCCCAAAGGCACTTAAGGTGCTTTGAATGGGAAGGTAAGCAAAATTATCCATTCGCGTAAACATCATTCGAATGGCAGGATCAAGCGTGATGGCCAAAAGAGCCGCAAGAACCATGGCCAGCGTTTTAGAAACGGCAAGTGGGCGAAAGAGTCTTCCCTCTTGATCGACTAATGTAAAAATGGGCAAGAATGAAACGGCAATCACTAAAAGAGAAAAAAACACCGAAGGGCCTACTTCTTTGAGTGCCTCTAGCCGAATGAGATGAAAATCTCCCTTTCGTCCGGAACTATTCCAATGCTCAAGTTTTTTATAGGCATTTTCTACTTCAATGATGGCTCCATCCACCAATACACCGATTGAAATCGCGATACCTGAAAGAGACATGATATTGGTCGTCAGCCCTAAAAAATACATCGGAATAAAGGCGAGCAATACAGAGATTGGAATCGTTATGATAGGAACTGTCGCAGAAGGAATATGCCAAAGAAAAAGTAAAATCACGAGGCTGACGATGATCATTTCAAGTGTAAGCTCATGTTTGAGTGTATCGATGGCTCGTGTGATTAAATCAGAGCGATCATATACGGGAACGACTTTCAAACCTTTGGGCAAGCTTGATGAAATTTCAGAAAGTTTTTTCTTTACGCGCGAAATGACATTGAGCGCGTTTTCTCCTTGGCGCATGATTACAATTCCACCGACGGTATCCCCCATGCCATTAAAATCAGCCACACCTCGCCTCATATCGGGGCCGATTTCTACGCGGCCCAGGTGTTTAATCAGAACTGGAACACCCGTTTTTGAATCGGTCGTGACCACAATATTTTCAATGTCTGATTTGGATTGAATATAGCCTCGACCACGCACCATGTATTCGGTTCCTGAAAATTCAAGCACTCTGCCTGATATATCTCGATTGCCCATTCGAATGGCATCCGTCAGTTGGGGGATGGATATCTTGTAGGCTTGGAGGCGATTGGGATCCACGTTGACTTGATACTGTTTGGTAAAGCCTCCAACGGCAGCAACTTCTGCCACACCTGGAACAGACTGGAGTTGAAATTTCAGTTGCCAATCTTGAATGCTACGTATTTGGGCCAAGTTGAGTTGATTGGTTTCGTCAACCAGCGCATACTGATATACCCACCCCACGCTGGTAGCATCTGGGCCTATTTCTGTTTGCACTTCTTTGGGAATGCGTGGAAGGATTTTGCTCAAATACTCCACAACACGGCTTCGAGCCCAATAGAGATCTGTCCCGTCCTCGAAAATCACGTAGATGTAAGAAAAGCCATAATCAGAAACACCTCGAATGGCTTTTATTTTGGGGGCTCCGAGTAACGATGTGATGATCGGATACGTGACTTGGTCTTCGATAATGTCAGGAGACTGATCCCACTTTGAATAGATGATGACCTGGGTATCGGAAAGGTCGGGCACGGCATCGAGTGGAATATGTTTAACGCACCATAGAGCACCTAATATTGCGGTTAGCGTGAGTACGATCACCAAAAGCTTATTATGCGCGCTCCATTCGATGATCTTTTCAATCATTTTTTTTCTTTCATATCTTCAAGAACGCCGCGCAATTTTGATTCAGAGTCGATTAAAAAGTTAGCGCTACTGACGACTTCATCGCCTTCTTTGATACCGCTCAAGATTTCTTGATCCATATCCGTTTTTTGTCCGGAGACGACAATATGGGGTTCAAATCTTCTCCCCTCTCTCATGACAAAAACATAATCTTCTCTCCCAGAATGTAAAACAGCATCGATGGGGACAACAAGCTTGATCCCTAGTTCAACTAATATTTTTACATTGAGAAAGGTATCGGGGCGCAAAAGTTTTTCCGGATCTGGTACCAATGCACGAATACGGATGGTACGCGTGGGAGAAGTCACAACCGGGCTAATACTAGAGATTTTACCTTGGAATAATTTACCAGGTATAGCTGGAGCTTCTGCAAGAAGGGTTGCTCCTGGTTTTAACGCACCAAGTTCATACTCAAAGACTTCTGCATAAATCCAAGCTGAACCCGTTGGAAGAAGAAGGTTGAGTGACGATGCATTCTTGCTAGAAAGCTGTTTAATTTGTCGGTCTTGTAATCCAAGAAGCTTTAGCTTTGTATGCGAGGCCAAGACTAGTGCACTCGCTTGCTGTTGAAGTTCTGGAAAACCGCTTTCTTTGATTTGACTACGTGAGATTACAGCTTGACGATACTCTTCAACCGCAGTGAAAAGCTCTGGGTCAAATGCGGCTCGACCACTTGCACGAATTTCAAGTGTGAGAGGTTTTCGTATTGCCTTTGTCGTAGCCACGCCGATCAGCTGCTGACGTGGTAAAGAAAGTGAAAAGGAAGCTCTCCCTGGCAATGAAGATGATCTTGTCTCGGTCGCGTCTTCTTCATACACAGGAATAAAATCCATTCCCATTTCATCTTTGCCAGGAGATGGAGAGGTAATCTCTGGTCGCATAGGGTGGCGATAAAAAAGAATTTTTTTATTTGAAACAGAAGGTGCCTTCTCCGGAGGATGGTTCTCATGATCGACGCGTTGAAGTTGCATTCTACAAATTGGACAAAGGCCTGGTTTGTCTGAAGTCACGGAGGGGTGCATCGAACATTGATAAAGTTGTTTTTCTGTGTGCACGGATGAAGAAGGTTTCCGTAAAAAGGAACTAAATAGAAGGGCGGTACCTCCAACAACCAAAAGGATAGATATGTACAATATACGCTTTCGATGAACTTTACTTTGACGAATCATTTTCTAGTTCCTCCAGAGAAACCCCAGATAAGGCTTCTAGTTCAACAATCTTTGATTCATATTGTGTGAGGGCTTTTGCAAAGGCGAGTTCAACACCAAACCGCTTTCGAATCAGATCTAAAAGAGAGGCATATTCAAATTGTCCGGTTAAAAAAGCAGACTGCGCGGAGGTAACAGACTGTTGGGCTAAAGGGAGAAGTCCTCCAGAATAGAGCTTAACTCTCTTGGCCGCCTCTTCAAGCTCAGCATATAGAGTATGAACGAGATGCCTTTGGTGAAGTCTTTCTTCTTGCAGCGTTGCTTGAGCTCTGGATTGTTCTGCTCTTGCTGCTTTTATCTCTTTCGATTGTTTGTTGATGGCCCAAATCGGGAGAGAGATCCCAATTCCTGCTGAAACAAAATCCACACCTCTGTCTCCGGGGTTTGGATTTCTTTGTGTGTAGGCTGCATTAAACTCGAAGTTCGGAAAATAGTTGAGCTTAGCATAAGAGAGTTGTGCCTTGCTTGACTCAACTTCCGAGTTGTAGGAATTAAGGTTCGGGGATTTTTTGAGAACGGCCTTTGTTATCCGTTCTTCTGTTATTTTTTCAAAATTGAGTTTTGTTTTTGAAGGAAGGATGGGCTTTCCTCCCAATGCATGGTGCTGCTCTCGGCCCAAGATATGATTTAAATTGCCCACGTTAACAGCAATCTCTCGGTCACTTTTGAGCATTTGATCGAGAAGATCCGCTTCTTCTACTTGAAGGCCTAAAACGGCAGCTTGGGATATCTTTCCTAAAGTGTACCGACTGCGAGCAATGGGGATGAGTTGCCTAACAACTCCTTGTTGCTCCATCAAAATATCTCGCGTTTTATAGGCAAAGTAAAGATCAAAGTAGGTGAGTTTGAGCACTCGAATCAGCTCCAATCGGGCCGACTGATAGCGAAAATGTTTGGATTCATACATTTCAGTAGCTACTTTTTGCAGCTGAGTTTTTTTTCCAGGAAAAGGAATGGCCTGGGTGAGACTCATGCGATTTCCTGTCATGCCAAATTCTCGAGAGCTTAACGTGTCACGCGGATAGCTCATGGCCTCGAATCCAAAGATCGGATCTTCATAGGCACCGGCTGGGGCGATTTGGTGCTGCGCAGCTTCAGCTTCAAATTGTATGGATGCAAGACCTGGGTTGTTTAAAAGCGCTTCCTTAATTAACGGTTCCAGTTGAACAGTGTTGGAATCTTGTCCGAATGCCAAGCCTGTAAAAAGTAGGTAGAGCAACCCAAAAGGTCTTATTAAAATAAGTTGGATATTCATCTTTCTCTATTATTACGAATATGAGGGCTGTTTTGTGACACCCTCTATTATTTACCAGGCCTATAAGATCACATCATTTTAAAACCTATTCTATGTACACAGAGTAAAATTCGAATTATCTTTGAAAAACCTTGTCACAAAATACCTCTTTGTAACGTAATGATTTATGAAGCATGAACAAAAACCCACTGTTATCAACGAACAACCCGACGAGGAATTGATGGTTGCTTATCAAAGAGGATACGAGCAAGCTTTTGAAATATTGTATGAGCGTTATTCCAAAAGAATTTATGGATACCTTTGTGCAAAGTTGAAGGATCGAAGCTTGATAGATGACGTCTTTCAGATGGTGTTTTTAAAACTACATCGTTTCAGAGATCGATATCGAGCGAACTATCCATTTGCGCCGTGGATGTTTACGCTTTGCCACAATACCATGATTGATGCGATTCGTGCTCAAGGACGAATTTTAGAAGATTCTGACATGACTGAGAGAAGTGCTGAAAACGCCCTTGAACTGTCCACACAGGCAGTTCCAGATTTAGCTGCACTGACGCCTGAACGCAGGGAGGCACTCAAGCTTCGCTATGGTGAAGATCTTTCATTCGATGAAATGGCTAAACGTCTTGGCACCACTTCTGAAAATGCCCGTCAACTGATTAGCCGAGCTCTTCGTCAACTCAGGAAAATATCACGATCAAAAGGAGATCTGTGATGAGTAGCGAAAATTCTTCTGAAAAATGGCTCCATGAGTTTCAGAAATTTATGGAAGCAGATTCGATGTCACCCCCAAAGGGCGTTCGGGAAACTATTTTTGAAAAAGTGAAGACAGATCTAAATCCACCTTCATGGAAAATATTTTTTAAACTTGGCTTTGTTCACATGATTGTGGGTTCCTTAACCTTATTTATTTGTCCTCAGTTCAATGTAGGTCAGGGCTTAGGTCTGATGAAACTTCTCATGAAGCTTGGGCCGCATATTTGTATGTTTGGATGTGGGGTTTTCTTTCTGGGTAGTTCATTTCTTGTCAGTGCATTTCTTTTGAGACCTGAGGAAGTTCGCGTGCTTCGAAAAACGCTTTTACTTCAGCTTTCCATTTTAGGGCTTTCTTCCCTAGGTGTTTTTATCTGCATGGGAGCTACCATCGTTTTTAATATAGCTTTTGTCTGGATCATCGGATCTATTTTGGGAGGGTTTGCAAGCCTTGAACTTGGCTGGAGGATTCGTCAATGGTTGCGGGACGAACCTTTGTTTAACATATGACGAATCACCAGCTAATAAATCGAATAACAAAGCTAAAAAGCGAACTAACATATACGTGTCTTATTTTTGCGCAGTGCATAGTTATTTTGATTAAGCAAGGTCTTGGAGAAAGTTATGTGTCCTGATAAGATGGTTGTATTCATGGGTTGTAAACTGGTTTTCATATTCATGGTATCTTTCTTGATGGGTTCGGTGGCCATACCCTCTGACAGTAGTGATGTGTTCTGTAAAGACCAACACGCGACTGATTCGCAGGCTGAGCACCAGAAGCATCATGCAACTTGTGCCGAATGCCAAAACCACGGGCGTGTTTTATGGTCGTTTAGGGAAAAATTTATCGTTCCTATAAAGGTTCCCACTCAGATCTTTTCATCGAATATAGCAAAACGCGTTACATTGTCTTCGGAATTTATTTCCTCCATTTATAGACCTCCCATCTCTTAAAATATCCTTTGTGGTGTTTATACTGCGCATCTGTAACCCGGATGTGCCGTAAGTTTTGTTGAGATATTTTCTCGTGGAGATTCTATGAGTCATCGATTTTGGGCAACCCTTGCTAGGGTTAGCATTTTATATTTATGTTTTTTTTATGATCAAGGGTGGGGTAGTTCTTGTCAAACACTATCTACAGTGAAGGAAGTTCTTGCATGCGTTGTCGAGGCTCATCCTCGTGTGATTGCCTCAAAACTTGAAATAGAAAAAGCAGGCAAACTAGAAGATGTTGCTCGGCAGCGGCAGAATCCAAATTTAACAACGAGGAATCTGTTTCCAGTATCATCCCAGGCGAGTGGGGTAAGTTCAGAAGTTGACTTATCTCAGCCCATCGAACTTGGTGGAAAGAGAAAAGGAAGGATTGAAAGTGCGCGTGCATGGGGAATTCTTGCTTCTACATCCTTGCGTGTTGTTGAAGAGAGCATATTGCTAGAGACGTTGCTGCATCTATACCGTCTCCGTCAAATAGAAAATGAACTTGAGGTCTACGATGAAACAATATCAACGTATGGACATATTCAAAAACAATTTAAACGAAGATCACGATTAACCCCTGAACAGCAAGTTGCGACTTCCGTTTTTCATTTGGCGGAAGTGGATACATTATTCCAAAAAACATCTTTGTTGACTGAAAAAAATGCTCTACTTTCAGCGATGGAATATGCTCTTGGGCAAAAGTTTACGCTTCAAACATCGCTGTTACCTGTTCTCAGTCTGGATGCAGTGAAAAAGACCTCAGAATCCAAAGTTGTCAAATCGAATAGTCTTGTAGAACAAAGTAAGGCACACATTCATTTGTCGCAAGCAGAGATCGAAAGTCAAAAAACTCAAAGATGGCCAAACTTAAACCTTGGGCCTTCGTACGATGGAAATTCTTTAGGAGGAAAAGGAGAGAATCATACTGTTGGGTTTAATCTTTCCTTTGCTATTCCTATTTTGCAACACAATAAAGCGGGTATCATTTTAGCAAGGCAGGAAGCAGCCATGACCGAGAAGAATCTTGAGTTGCAGTTAAAAAGCATCGAAGTCCAAAAGAAGAAGTGGAAGTTACAGCATGATTTAGCAATTTCTGCTTTAGAGTCGGGTATCAAATCTGAAGATATTGAATCTAAGCATAAGAAGATCGAATCTTTATACAATCGTGGATTTTTACCCAGTTCCATGGTGATTGAAGCACATCGGCAGGTTCTTGACTATACTCGGCATCAACACGAACAAGAAATTCTAGCTACTGAATCCCGCTATCAACTTTACATTTTAGAGGGTCGATTGTTTGAAGAAGTATTGTGAAGCTTTTTTTGAAAATTTTTGGAGATACATATGATTAATAAGATCATTTACTTTTCTGTTCATAACCGTGTCATTGTTTTTATATTTACGGCCCTCTTTATCTTAGTGGGCTGGGGCGCTTACGAGTCACTTACGATTGATGCTATGCCAGATATTACGAACGTACAGGTTTCTGTGAATACTATGGTTGAAGGCTTAGCACCTGAGGAGGCAGAACGCTATATTACAATTCCTATCGAATCCGTGATGAATGGTATTGCAGGGGTAACCCATGTCCGATCCCTTACCAAGTTTGGACTTGCTCAAGTGGTTGTGAACTTTGAAGACGGAACAGATATTTACAGGGCTAGACAACAGGTGTCAGAACGACTTCAATCGGTGCTTGGAGACTTGCCTTCTGGAGCGAAACCTGAACTCGGGCCTATTACCACGGGACTAGGTGAGATTTATTTTTACACGGTAGAGGCTGATAAAATTGAAACTGGTGAGGCCCGAATGAAGCAGCTCATGGAGCTTCGCGCTTTACAGGAATGGGTATTAAAACCCAGAATCATGACCGTACGAGGTGTAGCGAGCGTGGATACCACTGGAGGCTATGAAAAGCAGTACCATGTACAGCCCGATCCCTACAAAATGAGTCGATATGGAATTGGGTTCTCCGAAATTCGACAAGCACTTGTACATAGCAATAAAAACGTAGGGGGTGGCTACATTCAAAAAGATGGGAAGCAGTTCTTAGTTCAAGGAAAAGGTATTTTTGAGTCACTAGAAGATATTTCTAAAGTGCCCGTGAAAGTTCTTGAGAGTTTTAAAACGATTACCATCGGAGATGTTGCCCAAGTGAATCTTGGATCCTCTCTTCGTGTAGGCGCTGCCCTTGTTGAGGGGAAAGAAGCTGTTTTAGGAATGGTTTACCTACTTGCAGGAGACAACAGTAGAAAAGTTGCACAAAGTGTAGATGAAAAAATGAAAGAGATTCAGAAAATACTTCCGCAAAATGTACATATTGAAACGCTTTATAACCGATCAGATCTCGTCAATGCAACAATCAACACGGTTATGCACAATCTCATGACAGG
>JAGRAY010000190.1 GCA_020434375.1 Bdellovibrionales bacterium
TAAGGTGACTATACTGCCGGCATGAAATACTCTTCAATTCCATTAGTTGTTTTGGCTAGCCTAGTCCTATTTTCGAACGGTTGTGGAATGAGATCCATACCCATTGCCGAGAATGCTGTAGAGGCTTCTTCGGCAGAAATCATCAATCAATATAAGCGTCGCGCTGATCTAGTACCCAACCTTGTTAAAACTGTTAAAGGTTATGCCAAGCATGAGTCAGAAACGTTTAAAGTCGTCACCGAAGCGAGAGCCAAAGCAACGAGCATGAACATTGACCCAAGCAAAGCCACTCCCGAACAAATCCAAAAATTTCAACGTGCACAGGGAGAACTATCATCTGCACTAGGACGTTTGCTCATGGTGTCGGAGAATTACCCACAACTTAAAGCAGATCAAAGTTTTCGAGACCTTCAAGCTCAGCTCGAAGGTACGGAAAACCGGATTGCAGTGGCAAGAAATCGACATATTCAAAACATTCAGCGGTTTAATACCCTTCTGACAACTCCTCCAGAGAGCTGGTACAATAGTATTTTTCTGAAAAAGCAAAAAATGGCTCAGTGGGACGTTGATGAAACTGAGAAGCAAAATATTAAAACAGTTCCAAGCGTCGAGTTTGGGTCGTAAGTCTTATACTTAATAGGTGGGGATTATCTTCCGAGTTGGAATACTCTCGGGAGCGATCATAGGTTCGTACGTTTCAATCGATGCCGGTGATTGAAGCACTTTTAAGCGATAGAGCTGATAATCTTCGCGTAGCTTAAGAGTTTTCCAGACATTTTCTGGATGTCCTCTAATCGCCATTTCAGTTCCGTGAGCTATTCTGTTTTTCACTTCAGTGCGACCTTCACCAATAATAACTAGAGATGGTGTCTCTTCGATAGAATCGGCGATATTCACAATAAAGCTGAGATGTCCATTGATAGGTTTGCCAGTGCGAGGTTTTAAAAGAAGATCTCCCACTTCGGCGTCTCGAAGATCTTGAATTTCAACCAAGTCAAAAGCTTGTTGAAAATTTGATGTGCCAATCCATGCATAGATTTTTTCAAGGTAACCGTCCAAATTACGATCTTCTTGTTTGGTGTTCCATTTAACAATAATTCCAGCACGATTAGATTCCGCCGTTTTTCCACGTAACCAATCCGAGTAAGAAAATAGTTCTGTGGTCCATTGATCTTCTAGATAACAAGGAATCTTTACTTCTGGGTCTATTCCTTGTCGAACCATCCAGTGGACAAAGAGCCCCATGAACGTATCAGCGCATTGTCGCTCTTTCATCCAAACGGGCCAATCCACAACAGCCGCACAAGGATTCCTATCTAGTTTTTCGTAGGGTTTATCTAGAGATGGCACCTGGAGGATTGCATTTGGTTCTTTAAGAGGAAGACGCTGAAGATACCACTGAAACGAATACTCGGGGTATTCTCGTTCGACGAAATTCGTGGGCGCAGGAAAACGATCTCTAAGCGTCTGGCATTTCCCTAGGTCATCGTTAGAATCATTTATGCGGTAGCTCCAAGGATCACAGAAATTCGAGTTGTTTTGAGCAAGACTAGAGGTAACCAGCCATAGGCCTAAGCAATATGGCAAAACTCTCCCAATCGCTATCAAGGTATAACGCTCATTCCCACCTTGACGCTATATATCAATCAACAGAGCGGAAATCAATGTGAACTTTAATGAGCAGTTTAACTGTTTGAATTGGTTGTATAATTTTGTTTTGTAAATATGCTTTTTCTAATCCCCGAACGATTAGCGATTCACTTTTAAATCTAAAATGTTTAGAAGACTTGCATGCGAAAAACAAGAATCTATCTGGTTTGTGCGAGTATCCTATTTGGGGGCTGTAGTGGAGAAAACACTAATTCTACCGCCCTAGATCAATGTGCAACTGATTTTAATGTTCAGGCCACCGACAATACGAACGCTGAAGAATTCTGTCAAAGCTTAGAGATTTTCTTGGGTCCTCTTGAAAATTTAAACAACCTTCCAGATGCGTGTAGGGATGTGTGCAATGTTTCGAGTGGGTGATCGCTACAAAAAATAATAAATGACTTGAGCTCACCTAATGTTGTCACTAGGGTTTATAACTAGAAACACGATGCTTACTAAAGGCAATGACTTAGTGTTTAATAAAATCTATGAAATAAAACATAGGCTGGGGGTTGGGCGCTCCTTGTAAATTTGCATAACATCCACTGTTCCTGATCAATATAAAACTGACATCTTACGTTTTGTCCAATATCTGTTCCAAGAGTGTACCAATAAACTTGTCGATGTATCGATCGATCAATTAAAGTGTCGAGTTCTCCAGATTGAAAATCAGCGTAAATATAGTATTGATATCCAGACGCGTCGATTCTCATTTGGTTGGTATTCGATAAAACTTTTTGAATCTTGATAACTAAAGCACGTTTACTATTGTAGTGCAGAAAGTCGTTTGCTTGGGGGTATCCCGCTGCAGTGTATCGAACACTACATTGGCTTCCCCAAAAGCCTTCGATGTCAGAATCTTCGAAAGGTTTTGACGACGCCACAAGCGTTGGCCAACGCTTTATCCAATCGTCGCATTGAATGTCTTTTCCCAAAATGGGGAAAGACAAAAAAATAAAAAAACTAATACACCGTATTCGTTTACTCAAAAAACATGAGTGCTGCATGTGTTTTTGGCGGTGCTCCTATTTTGAATCCGTTGTTAGTTTACAAGCTGGTAATTTTATACTAGCGTGACTGAAAGTTTGTCTATTAAAAACAGGGATAGAAGCATGATATGGACATCGTTGGGTAGGGTAGATGAATTAAAAACTCGTCCACTTCAGGAGCTAACAGTCGATAAGACAAAAATCGCATTGACGTATATCGATGGGCAGTTTTCAGCTGTGTCCGGTGTTTGCAATCACGTGGGAGGGCCTCTTGGGAAAGGGCATCTGGATGGCAAATACATTGTTTGTCCGTGGCACCATTGGAAATTTCATTGCCAAACAGGTGACGGTGAGCCCGGTTTTGAAAGCGATCAAATTCCACGTTACGTGCTCAAAGAAGAAAGTGGAGAATTATTAATCGATTTGTCTTCTAAAACACCTAGGAAA
>JAGRAY010000191.1 GCA_020434375.1 Bdellovibrionales bacterium
TTGTCAGGCAAATCAATGGTTCCGAGTCTCTCAGACACCAATTGTCGGGCCTTATAAATATCAAAGTCATCTTCAAAGATGACCGTCACTTGCGAAATACCATATCGAGAAATGGACCGAACTGTTTCTACACCTGGCATTCCATTCATCGCATATTCAATCGGGAAGGTAATCATCCGTTCGATCTCTTCAGGGATCAGTCCACCGATCTGCGTATTAATCTGAACTTGGGTGTTGGTAATATCGGGAACCGCATCAATGGATAAAGATTGAAAGGATTTGATACCAAAAATCACCAATGCGGCTGTAGCCATAAAGACAAAGAGTCTATTTTTTACTGAAAATTCTATAATTCTATTAATCATTTGAAATCCCTTTCTAGTGTCCGTGACTATAGTCTGAGGTGTCTTGAGAATAAATGTCTGCCACGCGTAGTAACTCCATGCCTTCAATCACAACACGATCGCCAGTCTTGAGCGGTGCCCGTAGAACGTATTGGTTTTTTCCCTCTCGTATGACCTTTACCGGAACGAGTTTGAAAAAGTGATCGTGGTAGCGGTAAACACTGGTCGTATTTTTAATGCGAACCAATGCCTTTTTGGGAATTTCAAATTGACGGCCTTTAACTTCTTGATGTGCAATTCCAAGCGATTGATACGCTTCGGACGAGAGTCGAAAACCTTTGTCATCATGAAATTCTACAACCGCTTTGCCTTCCCCTACTTTACGACTGCCTTCCTCATGTTCTCCGTGTTCTTCCTTTCCCTCATGATCGTCATGATCCGAACCCTCCTCATGAGCTTCGTGTTTCGCACCCTTCTCTTTGTGTTCATCTTCGTGCGGATCATGATTATCTTCGACTTTTTTCGTTGCACTCTCCTGTTCGTGACTGTGATTGTGTTCTTCACCCTCTGCTCTAGCGGGGGAAAGAGAAAAGGTCATACACGCTACAAATAGCGCCATCATCCAAGGTAGGGTTTTGGTCGTATAAAAATAGGTCTTCATTACAGTGTTCCTTTGTCTAAGTTTCCCGTGAGCCGGTAGATGTTCCAAAGCGCTTCGATCGCTCCCAGTTCAAACGAAAGTTGAGCTTGGCTAAAATCGATCAGTTGTCGGTGCGCTTCAATCACCAATGCGGTAGATACAACACCCCGGCGAAACAAGGATTCAATTCGGCGATGTTTCTTTTCCATGGTTTCACGTCCTTTGGAGGATTGAAGGGATTGGTAGAAACGCCGATATTTTTCTTTCCAGATTTCTAAATCCAATACGACTTCACGTTCAACGTTTTTCAATGCAAGAGTCGCTGTTTTTACGTTTGCATCTTCGAAGGCACGCTTTCCCTTGTTCGTATTTAGAAGTGGTAGAGGGATACTGACAGCGGCCCCAAATAATACCGAATCTGAACCTTGGTTTCTTCCATAACCAATGGCCGGACCTACACTTAAATTGGGTGTTTTCTTTGTATTCTCCTGTGCCAGGCGAGTGCGGGCAACGTTGAGATTTTGTCTCGCATCAAGAACTTTCACAGACTGCGTCACATCCGAATAGGTGTCGTCTATCGACGGAAGCGTAGGGATAGAAGGAAGTACTTTTGCGCCTACAAACGAATTGCATCCACTAAAGTAGGCTAAATGTTTTTCTATGAATGCTTTGTCAGACTCTTTTCGAATCAACTCAAATTCATAGGCACGAGAAGCCAGACCCAAGGTATCCATTTCCACTTGTTGCTCTGGGGAACGAGAAGGAAGTCGACCAAGGCGTTTTTGAATGCGACCAAACGCATCTGCGGCTTCTTGATAGAGTGTCGAGATTTCCTCAATTTGCTTGAGTCGATATAGCCTTATGGCGGCGTCAACCAGGACTTCTTCCTGAATATTTCGTTGTTGCAGTTCTCCCAGTTCAATCTGAGCCTCAGCTGATTTCACTCGAGCAGACCGTTTACCTCCTAACTCAATGGTATGTTGGAGGGAAAAGAATGTGTCCGCTGCAAATTGGGAGTTTGAATTTCCAAAAAGCATTTCTACATCCAAGTTTGGATTTGGCCTTTGTCTGGATATGTCTGTCAGTTTACGTTGCGTTTGATTCCGAAGCTTTGCCTCTAGAATAGACGGGTGGGTTTCTTTTATTTGAGTCAACAATTCGTTGGGATTTTGAAATTCACAGCGCTCTTGTGCATAAGCCGCGCTGGAAAAAACTCCAACGAAAAGTAATAGTATGGTCTTCATGGCGAAATCGCCTTTCTAAGTATGCGTTGCTACGCGGTTGCTAACAAACGCTAGCAAGGCGCATACACAAACGCTTGATTCAATTTTATGAAGGGTTCAAAGCACACACCGTAAATTACGGTGTGAAACTTTTATGGATTTAGACTAGGAGAAATTGAGGGGGTTGACCCGCGACCTCAAGAAAGCGACTCAAAGGCTTTTCCTGTATGTCCTGATTGGCAAGAGACGATGCAGGGATACTCGGATGGTTAAGAACGGATGATAAAACGACGATATGAAGGCCATTACAGTGGTGCGAACAATGGGCTGATCCAGCACAATCTGTACAGTCATCACAAGCGTTACTAACCGCGTCATCAATACTGCTTATTTGAGCTTGTGCACCATTGTCGTTGTTGAAGTGTTTTGACATCCCCTCTAATTCAGAAAGATTACCGAATAGAAATCCGGCAAAAATGAAAAGATAAAGAGTATGTGGAAACCAACGCTTCATAATAAGAAATTCAATTATACCAAGTTTTTACAGTTTTACACAAGATTCGATTGATATTACGGCCAATATTCAGGAATACCTCTCCGAGCCTCTTCTTGGCATTTTCCTTTAACTTTTAATACCTGGGTCCTATTTTGACCTTCTGAAGTGGAAAGGTAATTAACTTTAAGTTGGAAAAGCAGTAGTCTCAGTCAATACGAATGTAAAAGAAGAATTGAACATTACTTTTCAATCTTTTTCTCTCTCATCAATTATATTCCGAGTAATGGCTCTGTCTAACCCACTACGACTCAAATTTACTTTATACTTCTTCTCAAAATGATCAATCAACTCTCCAAATGTGGTATTTC
>JAGRAY010000192.1 GCA_020434375.1 Bdellovibrionales bacterium
AGAGTTACCAACTCTTCTCAAAGATGTGAAACGCGTGTTTTATACTTTTGGAATCCATGAGGCCATGGATTCCAAAATAATAAATTTACTGCAGCAGCAAAAAAATCTTTTAGGCAGGTCTCATCAAGGGTTGCTTCCTATTTTTGATTTATCTCTCGCACTGGGAGAGATGCGACTTATTAAGCATCCCGAAGAAATAATATTTCAACGAAAATCTTGTGAATATTCTGCACGAGCTCACTTAGAGCTGATGAAATTAGTGAAACCACATATGAATGAGCGAGAAGCTCAGGCATTAATAGACAGCGCATTCATGCGAGAGGGATGTCAACGCCTTGCTTATCCTAGTATTGTCGCAGGAGGTTCCAATGCGGCGTATCTTCATTATGTTCAAAATAACCAAGAACTTAGGGAAAATGACGCACTTTTAGTCGATGCTGGTGGCGAATATGGCTACTATGCCGCAGATATCACAAGAACCTTTCCGATCGGAAAACAGTTTACAAAGGCCCAGTCGGATCTCTATGACGTTGTATTTGAAGCCCAAAAACAAGCTATTGATTTGGTCAAACCTGGGTGTTTAATTGAAGATATTCAGGCTACGACTGTAGGTGTCATTGTTGAAGGTCTCTTGAATTTAGGTTTGCTGAAAGGCAAGAAAGAGGAAATCATCGAAAAGGGCGAGTATCGACGATTCTACCCCCATCGGGCAAGTCATTGGCTTGGAATGGATGTTCACGATGTGGGACTTTACGAAATAGATGGAAAATCACGATGTCTTGAGCCTGGGATGGTTTTTACGATTGAACCGGGTATTTATTGTCAAAGTTATGATACGTCTGTCCCACATGAGTTTGTCGGGATTGGAATAAGAATTGAAGATGATATCTTGGTTACGCCCTCAGGCAACGAAGTATTGACGAATGCAGCGCCAAAGGTGAGAAAAGAAATTGAACAAATACGTTCAGATTTATAGGCATTTATCGTGATTGATATTTACGATCTATATGAAGAGGCCGTTCAGGATCCAAAAAAGGAAGTCGCATTCCTGGCTCGTGTTTACAAGACACTTAGAAAAAAAAATCCAGTTGTGTTGAGAGAAGACTTTTGTGGCACTTTTCTAAATAGCGCCTTTTGGGTGAAATCAAAGCCCAATAGAAAGGCCATTGCGGTAGACAAGGATCGTCGTGTTTTGCGAATAGGAGAAGAACGAAACTTGGCAGGTCTGACCTCCGACGAAAAAAAGCGCCTTAAATTCATTTGCTCTGATGTCATTCGAGTTAAATGCGGTAAGTCAGATATTACGGCTATTCTTAATTTCTCTATAGGTTACTTTCATAAGCGTGAACTTCTCGTAAAATATTTTAAACATCTTCGTCGATCACTCAACCCAGGTGGAATCGTGTGTTTAGATTTGCTGGGAGGTTACGAAGTAGAAGATGACACCTATGAAAAACGAATCATTTCGTTGAAATCGGCCGGTAAATTTTGGTATATATGGGAGCAACATGGCTTTGATCCTATTCAACGGCGCGTGAAATTCACGATTTCTTTTAAATCAACTAAGGGTAAGCTTTTTAAAAATGTGTTTACGTACGATTGGCGTCTTTGGTCCATACCTGAACTGAAAGATATTTTTCAGGAGGCAGGTTTCAAGCATACGCATGTTTATTGGGAAGGCGATGACGAAAATGGATCTGGGAATGGTATCTATACGCGGAGAACAAAGGTGGACAATTGCGAAGTTTGGGTCGCATATTTAGTAGCCGAAAAATAAATACGCGCCAGCTATGGCTGCTGGTGCTTTTAGCTGCATTTCATATTGCCGTCGTTGAAGCGCGACCTAAAGTAGGTCTTGCTTTGAGTGGAGGCGGTGCGAGAGCTTTTGCCCATGTTGGTGTTTTGAAAGTGTTAGAAGAGAATCGAATACCCATCGATTTTATCACTGGAACAAGCATGGGGGCATTTATAGGTGCACTTTATGCGATAGGATATTCAGTCGACGAAATAGAAGATATTGTACTCAAGTCTGACTGGGTAAGTATCTTTAACGACGATCTGTCGAGAAGAAAATCAATTTTTCATAAAAAAGATGACCATCATCGTTATTTGTTTGATTTTGAAATAGGGTACTCACAAGGAGAATTTAAATTTCCAAAGGGCGTAGTGAGTGGTCATCGGTTAGGTTTATTTCTGCAAGACCTTACTCACTTTATGTACGATGAAAGGGATTTTAGCCGATTCCCACTGCCATTTTGTGCCTACGCCACAGATCTTGAAAATGGAAATCCCGTCCCTTTAAATCATGGAAGTTTGTGGGAGGCACTTTACGCGAGTATGGCCTATCCTGGATTCGTTTCTCCTATTGAAATAGATGGCCATCAGCTCATCGATGGCTACTTTTCAAAAAATATTCCTATAGAAACATTAAGAGATGTGGGAGCTGATTTCGTTATCGCCGTAGATGTAAGCACTCCCATGTTTGGAAAAAATGACACTCGAAATCTTATTTCAATAGCAGGCCAATCAGTAAGCATTCTGGTTAAGAGAGCGACGAGTGAAGAACTTCAATCTGCTGATCTCGTTCTTTCACCTGATCTTGGCAATCGATCGTCGCTTGATTTTGTGTCATCTAAGGAAACCATCTCTGTTGGAAGAGAAACCGCAGAGAAATATTTGATTCAACTTGGAGAACTTCGTGTCGATCAAGATGCTTATAAAGAGTATTCTACAGTTCGAACCTATCGAAAAAAACATGCGATGCCGGTCTCTGCCGACCAGATTGGAATAAAGCAAAACGACAAGATCAATAAAAAATTTGTGTTGACGAGGGTTCAGTTTAGACCTGGAGAACCAATCAATTTTAAGCAACTCCGATCCGATTTGGATGATATCTATGGTTGGGGAGATTTTGAACGTGTTGAATATGATATTCAAAGAGATGAATCGAGCTTAGATCATCTTATTATTAGGCCCCTAGAAAAATCTTGGGGTCCCAACTATTTTAGATTTGGAATTCAATTTGATACAGAAGCAAAAAGCACTAATGAGGTTGTGGGCCTTGTT
>JAGRAY010000193.1 GCA_020434375.1 Bdellovibrionales bacterium
ATACGGTCAACGTTCTTGACTCAGTCACAACAAAGTCCATTTTTTGATCGTGTGGTTCTGCAGGAAGGTGATCCACCAATTGAAAATCGTAAGCATACCCCACCCTTATACTGAAGGGCCCCAAACTTGGTAGAAATTTATCGTAGTAACCTTTACCACGACCAAGCCTGAATCCTTTTAGGTCGAACACCAGCCCCGGAACGATAATTAATTCAAGTGTGCTAGGAGTACAGGCAAAGCCTGAATAGGGAGCCAAAATATTAAATTTTCCTGGCTTCAAATCGCTCCACGACTGAACAGGAAGGAATTCGAGCATATCATTAGATATTCTAGGAAAATATGTATGAACCCGCCTTTGAAGCAGACATTCAAAAAGAGGCTTTGTTTGAATTTCATAAGTGTCCGATGCGAAAAGCGCGACATGACGAAACTTTCTCGATTCAACAAGAGTCAGAATTTGATTGGCTGCCAAGCAAGCTCTTTGTAACTTGGTTGCCTCGAATTGGAGTTTGAGTTCATTTTTAAAATAGCTTCTTAGCTTGCTTTTCGTTGAATTTTGTCTTGGCGTATCCATGGGGTGATTTGCATCTACTTATTTTTATCCATAGATTCTAATAGCTTCGAAATTCGAGAAAGCTTGTGAACAAGCGCCTGATCTCGATCCTTACTTTTTTGCTTCATCTGAAGCAATTCGCCAGCAAAGTTTAAAGCCGCCAAAATAGCTATCCTTTCAGTGGAAACTGGCCCAACTTTGGCTGACAACTCTCTAATACGCCTGTCCACCAAGCCAGCGGTATCAAGAGCAAATTGCTCATCATATTCGCTTTTTACTGCATAAGTCTTACCTAGAATTTTTACGTCCATAGTTCCCTTACTATTCAAACTACTCTGCACCGCGTGATGAAGTCAAGCATCAGCCTTTAGAGACTTTCCCTTGAACATTATTCGAATAATTTCCTTAACAAAACTATGCGTGGCGCCTATCTAGCACCGGATATGCAACTGTACAAATTACGGAATTGATGCGTCTCATGCTACTTAAGAGGTCTAGGTGAATGGAAGACGTATCGAAACTTTCACGATGCCCCTGGTGAAGTCTCATTAAATGCTTTTGCCCCAGTTCTTGCTCATATTGTGCAAGAAGCTTCTTATTTCTCAATGCCTTTTGTCCCAATTCAAAGTCTCCCGACGCAAGGCAAGTCACTGCAAGCTGAAAATTGTCCATGACCTTGCGATGAAATTCTTTAATATCTTTCCATCCATCTTTTGAAAAGACTAGCCCCATACGCCTCTTTTTACTGGCAAGAAGCATAATATCGTTACTGATCACATCACCAATACTTTCAATACTATTGGTCAGCATCATGAGTTCAACTTGTTTTTTGCCTTCCGCATCACTTAACTCACTTTGATTGAGTTTGGCCAAGTAGAACTTGATCTCTCGATTCAGCAAGTCGATCTTATCATCCAAATCGTCGATATACTCTGCGGTTTCAATGGTGGCTTCTTCAAACGGCACCAATAAATGACGAAACATATCTTGAGCAACTTCTGTCATTCGTAGAAGTTCTCGGTGAACATTGGCGAAAGCGACCGTCGGCGTTTCCAGGGCTCTTTTATCTAGGTACTTGGATTCAAACTTTTTATCGTTAGGATGTTCTTTCACATACCGCAAAACCATTTGGATCGTCCAGCTTGTAATCGGCAGGAAAACCAAGGCAATAAAACTATTTAAAATAATATGTGCCAGCGCAATCTGAAAAGGAATCGAATTTGAAATCTCAGGAATGAGTATTGCTAAAGAAGAGCTCAACATCATCAAAAGAGCAACGCCAGTGATTTTAAAAATTGCATGAAGCGATGCCATTCTTTTGCCATCGATGCCTGCACGCAAACTTGCCACTATCGGTGATACAATTCCTCCTAAATTTGCACCTGCAACAAATGGAATAGATTCACTCAGATCAAAAATACCCGATGAAGACATCGTAATAATTAATCCGAGCACCACCGCACTGCTTTGTAAAAAAGCTGAAAGAATTGCAGCTGCGATGCAGGCAAAAATAGGTTCGTCCGCTAGCATGGTTATGATTTCTCTTAAAAGATTTGACGACTGAATATAAGGATGAAGCGACGACAAACTTGTTAGCCCAAATAAGACCAAGCCAAGACCCAAAACAAATTTTTTATAATGTGTCCTTCCTCGACGAGGAAAAACAATATTAACTACTAGAGCTCCCACAAGAATAACCATGGCAAAACTTGAAATATCAATCACGGTGGTCGTCGCAAAAAATAGAACCAGTAGCGCCGTTCCTAGGTCCGCTCCAAGACTCATAGGCACTGCCTGATACAAGCTCATAATCGAAACATTCACAAACCCGATTAAGGTGATATTGGTTCCTTGTGAACTTTGAAGCATGATGGTCATCACAAAACCAGACACAAAGCTTCGCAATTTTGTGCGGGTAAAGTTGTGCACGACGTAGCGAAAACGCTCAGCCAGAGCTGTTCCCAAACCTTCTTGAACCAATTTTAGGCCGTAGATAAAGAAGCCCAAGGAAACAAAAAATTTACCCATTGAAAATTGGTTCATGAAGCAAGAATCTGATCAATAAAATGTTTTGTGTCAAAAGTGAGAAGGTCATCAGGTCTTTCGCCAACACCCAAAAAATAAACAGGAACCTTAAGTTCATTCCAAACCTGAAAAATAAAACCCGCTTTAGATTGCCCATCCATTTTTGTCAAAATAACACCATCTATCTTAACGATTTCTTGAAATTCACGCGCCTGTAAAATAGAATTTTGACCAAGCGTTCCGTCCAAAACTAAAAGACAAATTGGAGCCGAGTGATTCGTATCTTTTTCAAGCACTCGAACTATTTTTTTGAGCTGATCCATTAGAGGCGATTTTGTGTGCATTCGTCCTGCTGAATCGATAATCCCAACTGCATTCTTTTCTTTGGCAAGTTGCCACGTTCGATAGGCGATGGCTGCCGGATCAGATTC